>DXHF01000193.1 GCA_019113605.1 Candidatus Paenibacillus intestinavium | reverse complement strand
CGCTTACAAAATATCGCTGTAACCATGGATAGACTAGTAGAATTGGGATCGTTGCGAACATAATACTCGCAGCCTTCAAACTTTCTGGAAGCAATTGTACACCAGCATTAGCTCCCTCTGCCAAAGTGACTTCAGAGACCATATTATTCATGACCATTTGATACAATTTTAATTGCATTGGATATAACTCTTGATTACTAATATAGAACAATGCATCTCGGAAACCATTCCATCTACCTACTGCATAGAACAAACTAAGTGTCGCTAATACAGGCGTAGATAATGGTAATACGATTCGGAATAACTTGCCAAAGTCTGAGCAACCATCAATTTCAGCCGCTTCAATCAAACTATCAGGGATAGTACTCTTAAAGAAGCTAATCATAATAATCATATTAAATGGACTGATCAAGCCCGGTAAAATTAGAACCCAT
Organism: Candidatus Paenibacillus intestinavium; assembly: GCA_019113605.1. Lineage (GTDB taxonomy): Bacteria > Bacillota > Bacilli > Paenibacillales > Paenibacillaceae > Pristimantibacillus > Pristimantibacillus intestinavium. Next base: position 2,943 of record DXHF01000193.1, on the reverse strand, counting down.
AAGCTATCTAATAAGTTCAAATCTTTCATTAATAGATATTCCGGAATTAATCCACCCGAGAAGAACATCGTGAAAACAATAATAAACATAAACAGCTTTTTACCTTTTAGATTGTTTATAGATAATGTATACGCCGCCATCGTTGTCATGATCATAGCAAGTAATGTAAAACCTAACGTTAATACGATGGTAAACCATAATGACTTTAACATCAATATATCAGTAAATACTCTTGAGTACGCTTCAAAGCTAATGTCAATTGGATAAAAAGTAACTTTACCTGACATAATCGGTCCATTTGAGCTTAGTGACACGGATAAAATATGTAAGAATGGCAATAAGCATGCTAATACTAAAATTAGTATAATTAACGTATTTAACCCATCGAATAATGTGAGTTTATTTTTCTTAACCATTCATTTCGGCTCCTTTCGATCATCAGCTGTTAGATAATTCCTTCGTCGGTAGTCTTTTTAGAGATGTAGTTTGCTGAGAGGATAAACACGAGTCCGACAACTGCTTGGAATAATCCAACCGCTGTTGCATTTTCATATTGTCCACTTTGCAAGCCTACTCGATAAATATACGTACTTAATACATCTGAATACTCTCTTACCATTACGTTACCGATAATGAATGGTCTATCAAAGCCAATATCAATCATATCACCAATTCGAAGGATCAATAACACAATGATTGTTGATCGAATACCAGGTAATGTTATATTCCATATTTTACGAAGACGACCTGCGCCATCGACTTCAGCTGCCTCATACAATTCCTTATTAATACCAGTAATCGCTGCCAGATAAATAATGCTTCCCCAACCTATGCTTTGCCATATTCCTACACTTGTATAAGTTACAAGCCATGAATTTTTTTCAGAAAGAAACGGAATAGGGCCTATCCCAAATTGATCTAAAAATAAATTAATCATCCCGAAGTTTGTTGAGAACACTTGGTATACGATACCGCCAATAATTACCCATGAGATAAAATGGGGTAAATAAAGTAATGTTTGTGCAATTTTCTTAAAACGAATAAATTTTATTTCGTTCAATAAAACTGCTAAAATAATTGGTGCCGGGAATCCGAATAAAAGATCTAAACCATTTAATAAAAAAGTATTTCGCAATGCGATGTAGAAGCCTTGCTGAGTAAAAATATCTTTAAATACAGATAGACCTACCCATCCACTTTCTGCAACCCCTTTAAAAACATTAAAGTCCTTAAATGCAATCTGGACACCGTATATTGGAAAATACTTAAATACAATAAAAAAAGCTAATGGAAGAACCAACATAATATATAATTGCCAGTGCTTTATGAAGTAGATTGTGTTGTTTTTTATCATCTTTTTCTCCCACTCCTCAATCATGCTTTAATAAATTGGGCGAGAGCACTAACTCCCGCCCACACAACTTGTTACTATTTCAATTCCGCAAATGCTGCTGCACGTTCTTCGATAACTTCATTTCCAGCAGTAGTCATGAAATCATTTAGCGCCGAATCATACACTTTATCAAAATCAGTTGATTTTGCCATAATCGACTTAACTAGTAACTCCTCATATTTCTCAAGCATCACTACAGAATATTTTGCTTCAGAGTCAAGTGGCTTGTTGAAGCGAATAGGTTGAGCAACTGCATCTTTGTTCGAGAAATGTCGAGATTGCATAGCAAGTTCACGATGCTTTTCAACGACATTAAGTGCTAAGTATTCATTGTTTTTTTCTGGAGAACCAAAATCAATACCGTTTGTAATAATTAAGTTATCACCAGTGTTATATAGAAGTTTCGTATCAGCATCACTACCATTACGGATCGGATATCCATCAACTAGCTCATGATGAACGCCTTCCTCCCCGAATGCCATATATTGAATAACTTCATCTTGTGCCATCCAGTTCAAGTATTGGATAACTTCGTTAACACGTTCACTAAATACTGGAACACCTAAATACATACCACTCGGATTGTATTTAGGTTGATAGCTTTTCCCTTCAAAGTCTGTCCAAGCGATTACGTTATTTACGCTTGCACTAGGAACATTCTTCTCTAGTGTAATTGGCATAGCAGCTTCTCCACCGTAGAAAGTACCGGTGTCGGCACTAAACATACCTGTGTAACCGTTTACAAAGTTTTCAGTTCTTTTCTTTCTGTCCTTATCTAGTGCAAAGTCCGGATCTAGTAAACCTTCTCCATATAATTTATTTAAAAATTGCAATGCATCTTTATGGCCATCTAGAAGAATTGGATATTCACGAGAGCCAATCGTAATCGCACGTAGGTACCGAGCTTCGTCAGATTGCTCCTTAATGAATGACCAGATTATTGGCTCATATGAATCTGGAGTTAACGAGAAACCTAGAGGAATCGTACGAGCTCCACCAAGATTATTATCTTTGAATGCTTTCAAGACGTTATATGTTTCATCCGTTGTTGTTGGAATTTCTAGCTTAAGTTGATCTAGCCAATCTTGACGAATAAAGCTAGAGTATTTCTCTTGGTTAACACGACGAGCTACAACCGCATATTGCGTACCATCGAATACACCGTATTGCAAAGAATCTTTTAAGTATTCTTTTAGATTTGGACCATATTGTTCAATTGCAGGAGCTAGATCTGTAAGCCCACCTTGCTGCGCCCAGCTATAAATAGCGCCTTCATTATAACTAAAGATTAAGTCAGGAGCTGTAGATGCTGCCATCTGAACATTTAGTGTGTTAATTTCTTCGCTACGCGGAATTGCTACAAATTGAACATCAATATTATTAGGATCACCGAAGTTTTCTTGTACATATTTCGTCATTTCATTGTTCGTTACTGTAGCACCTTCAGGAGAATTACCACGATCGAATACTTCAACTTTGAGAGTAACTCGCTCTTTTCGTGCGTTAGTGTCATTCCCCTTATTGTTACTTTCGCTACTACCTCCTGAGTT
>DXHF01000192.1 GCA_019113605.1 Candidatus Paenibacillus intestinavium | reverse complement strand
CCAATGAAATCTGGTCGAATAGGCAGCTCACGATGACCACGATCTACTAGTACAGCAAGCTGTACATTTTGTGGTCTACCGAAGTCCATAATAGCATCCATAGCAGCTCTGATCGTTCGGCCTGTGTAAAGAACATCATCAAACAAAATGACTTTTTTGTTCTTAACGAGTGTTGAATCCAGCTCAGTATCATCAGGCGTATTGGAAAGCTCCACCATTATATCTACTTTTTCACTTCGATCATCACGATACTTCGTAATATCAAGCTCTCGCACTGGAACTGTTGTGCCTTCAATTTCCGAAATTCTCGCTGCTACTCGATTGGCAAGATACACGCCTCTAGTCCGAATACCAACAATAATGCAATCTTCGATTCCTTTATTCTTCTCCACAATCTCATGCGCAATTCTAATTAATGCGCGTCTGATTGCAGTTTCATCCATAATTACAAGACGTTCTCCTTCTGACAAGAGCATCTCACCTCCACTTTTCATTAATATGTCCATCATCTATACCGGATTGTCGCAAAGGAACAAAAAAACTCCTTGCGTCAGTCCGCAAGGAGTTGTGAAAGCAGTATCGCCCGTTAAGTTGTCTGTACCAATTAGTGCTGCCATACACATGGAGCCTATCTTGGACACAATTCACTTATTGGTCTAACTTCACGTTACCTTGCCAGCCTCACGGGACTGAATTAAAGGTACATCTGTATTAAAAAAATTATCCCACGTTCGACATGTTTTGTCAAGACACTCAGTACATCAAGTTTTATATTTCATTTGTTAAATGATATAATATCCATGGACCTAAATTTATATAATAAGGTGGGTAATTAAGATGGAAGCAGATCAAAATGTAACAATAACGGTAGAGACTATCGTTCATTCACCGATTGAAAAAGTGTGGACTTATTGGACCGAGCCACAGCATATAACAAAGTGGAGCTTTGCTTCCGATGACTGGCATGCCCCCCATGCTGAAAATGATTTAAGAGTTGGCGGAAGTTTCGTTACAAGAATGGAAGCTAAAGATGGTAGCTTTGGATTTGATTTCGGTGGTATCTATGATGAAGTGAAAATAAACGAGCTTATTTCTTATACTATTGGCGATGGAAGAAAAGTTGCGATTACTTTTATTAGCCAAGGAAATGACACTAAAGTCATTGAAACTTTTGAAGCAGAAACGACCAATCCTATTGAAATGCAAAAAGCAGGGTTTCAAGCGATACTAGATAACTTCAAAACATATAGCGAAAAATAAACGTTTTAAAACTTACGGAAGCATGGTTGATGACGTTTATCCTATGAAAGTGAGAATCACTCAAGTAAAGATCCTCACCGTCTGACCATGCTTCCAGCCATAAATTGAGCGTAATATTCCCTTTATGCAGCTTAAACTGTATAAGGCTATCTTGATCAACGAAGCTGTTTAATTCGTTCGATGGCATGCTCCGTGTTTTCACGACTACCAAAAGCAGTTAAGCGAAAATATCCTTCTCCACATTGACCAAATCCAACTCCCGGTGTTCCCACAATATTCGCTTCACTCAATAAGTAATCGAAGAAACTCCATGAATTGTAGCCTTCTGGTGTTTTCAACCAGATGTAAGGAGCATTAACTCCGCCAAATACGGTGAAGCCCGCTTCGCGCAGACCATCACGAATCATTGCTGCATTCTCCATATAGTATTTCACTAAATCTGTTATTTGTATTTTACCTTCTGGAGAGTAAATCGCCTCCGCACCTTTTTGCGTTACGTAGGATACACCATTGAATTTCGTAGTGTGGCGTCTATTCCATAGTTCATTCACACTAACTGCATTACCAACTACATCACGACCTTGTAATTGCTGCGGCACAACGGTGTATGCACAACGGATACCAGTAAATCCAGCCGTTTTGGAGAAGCTACGGAATTCAATCGCAACTTTTTCCGCCCCTTCAATCTCATAAATACTGTGAGGTACATTATCTTCTGTAATAAAAGCTTCATAAGCAGAATCGAATAATATAATACAACCATTTTCAATCGCATAATCCACCCATACTTTAAGTTCTTCCTTCGTTAATGTCATACCTGTAGGATTATTAGGATAACATAAGTAGATCAAATCGACCTTTTCAGTGGGTAGACTTGGCTTAAAATCATTATCAGCCGTACAATCAAGGTAAACTATTTTTTCATAACGACCGATATCGGTAATAAATGCTCCTGCGCGACCAGCCATTACATTTGTATCTACATAAACAGGATAGACAGGATCTTGCACCGCTACAATGCTATCCGCACTAAATATTTCTTGAATATTACCGACATCACATTTCGATCCATCACTGAGAAACACTTCATCTGCATTAAGCTCAACTCCGCGAGCTTTGTAATCATTCGCAATAATTTCATTAATTAAGAAGGAATATCCTTGCTCAGGGCCATACCCTTTGAACGTCGCTACATTAACCATATCATCAACAGCAGCATGCATCGCTTTAATAACCGCTTGCGGCAATCCTCTAGTAACATCACCTATACCAAGACTGATGACATCCGCTTGTGGATGTTGTTCCATATATTTCGTTCTACGTTTTGCTATCTCTGAAAATAAATAGCTGCCTTGTAGTTCAAGAAAATGCTGATTCATTGTTGTCATCTTCGTTCACCGACCCTTTACATATCATCTCGTTATATATAAGGATAGCGTAAATTAGCCGAAAACATCATGCAGAATGTAATCAATTGTTTGTACATATTGTAGTAATTAATTTTAATGCATCGAGTAGCTTTCCTTGGTGAAAGTAAATTTATACATAATTTTGTCAACATTCATTTCAAAGTACTCTAATAAAAAAACTGTAGCCAAACTAGAATTTCTTCCAGTTTGGCTACAGCCCTCAAAATTTGCGATCTATCGAGATCGCAAGTTTTTCAATACTACATTAAAGTCTTCAGGTAATGGAACTTCAAACTGCAAACGCTCGCCTGTGCGAGGATGCGTAAAGCCTAAAATACCAGCATGTAACGCTTGTCCCTTTAACGGAATCGTCTTATTACGTCCATACACCGGATCGCCAGCTAATGGATAACCAATATATTTCATATGCACACGAATTTGATGTGTACGGCCAGTCTCTAGCTGTAACTCAACAATCGTATAGTCTCCACCAATACGTTCAACAACCGAGAAGTGAGTCATCGCTTCCTTCGCATTGACATCTGTTACAACGTATAATTTACGATCATTACTATCTCGACCAATTGGAGCGTCAATTGATACTGAATCATGCGGCATATTTCCGTGGACTAGTGCAGTATAGCGTCTTGTTACGGAATGTTCCTTCAATTGTTCTGCAAGTGATACATGCGCCAAATCATTTTTGGCAACCATCAATAATCC
>DXHF01000191.1 GCA_019113605.1 Candidatus Paenibacillus intestinavium | reverse complement strand
TAATCGTAATCTTCTCACCATCAAACTCCATTAATACTTTATCTTTAATATCCATTGCCTTCAAATATTCTTTTGGAACTTGAAGTCGACCAACTTTATCAACAACCACATAAGCAACATGCTCATTTTGTGAAGTATGCGCTGATAACGATACAAAACCCTCACCATGCGAGCCGATCTCTGGGTTATGCTTCACAAATTCCGTACTCGTTAAGCCGTCTCTAATCGCAACAACGCGGTCAACTTGGCTAGCTAAGGTCATATCATGGGTAACGATAACGATCGTAACACCGATCTCCTTATTCAGCCTACGAAAAATATTCATAATCATATCGGATGTCGCAGTGTCAACCGACCCTGTCGGCTCATCTGCTAGTAGCAGCTCTGGACGATTAGATAACGATATCGCAATCGCTACACGCTGCTGCTCACCGCCTGAGAGCTGATGCAATTTATTGTGCATCCGGTGCTTCAAACCAACCCATTCTAGAAGCTGCGTCGCATAAGAACGATCCAACTTTCCAGAAAGCATCATTGGCATTTCAACGTTTTCAAGAGCTGTCAAATACGGCAATAGGTTTCGAGCATTGTTTTGCCAAATAAAACCTACCGTATCGCGCTTATAGCTTACACGCTCCTCCTCGGTCATTTTCAACAGATCCCAAGGACCCACTTTAACTTGCCCTGCAGAAGGACGATCCAAGCCACCTAGCGTATTTAAGAGCGTTGATTTACCACTACCACTATTACCGATAATAGCCATCAATTCGCCCTTCTCAACGGTTAGGTTCAAGCCTTGTAGAGCGACAACTTCCAAATCTTCCGTTTTGTATATTTTTACTAATCCTTCACAATAGATCATGAATTAACGCTCCTCTCCCATTTTCACAGCTTGATGTACTTTAAGCTTTTTGATATGAAGGAGTAAGAACCCAGCACCAATTGACATCATCACAAGCACGACTAGCATCAATTGATTCGTATCGCTTGCTTGGAAAATAACACGGAATGGTGGAACCATTTCCGAGGCGTTGTCCGCTGATTGTAAAAATGGTAAGAAGATGTAGCTGACAACTTTACCAATACCAAAGCCAAGTCCAATTGCAAGTCCTGCCGTTAATATTTGCTCAATCAGCAACATACTAGTTAACTGTGACTTCGAAAGCCCCATCGCACGTAACACACCAAATTGAACGACACGACCAGACAAATTGAAGAACCAGTATAATAGATAGCCTGCTAAAGTAACCGCAATCGTAACGAGGAATCCAAGACTTAATATTCCGAATACGCCACCTCTAGTCGGTAATTTCGATTGAATAAGTAGATCATTACGTACATCTTTCCATGTAACTACATCTAACTTATTAGCAACTAGATTTTCAAGTAATGGGGCAACAAGCGCATCGGGCTCCATCTTCACCCATACTTCATAAGGAATTAGCGGCAATTGATCATATATATAGTCCAAGTTAGCAATTAAGAACGGTTCACTATCTGGATATAAATTAGGCCAGAATGGAACGATGCCTTGCACTGTAAAATCTAATGTTCCATCTGTGAAACTTACTGAAATGAGATCGCCTAGCTTCAATTGATATTTTTCAGCTATGTTTTCTGGTATTATTGCACCATGCTCAGCCAAGCCAAGGTATGACAAGTAATACGCCGGATCATAATCATACAAATCGTCTCCGAACCAAGCTACATCATAGAAATCTTTATTATCAATCCCCATAATTGTACCTTTTCCAACCGTCTTACCTGATACAATAATATTATTTTTGGACTGAAGTACTCTTGTAGCGGCTTCTACGCCTGGACTAGTTCGGAATACTTCGAATGGTGGTTCTGTATAGAGTAACTTCTGTGGTTGGTTATTATTTCCATTCCCTCCACCATTACCTCCATTACCGCCACCGCCGTTTCCTCCACCGTTTCCGCCGTTATTACCACCATTGTTATTACCATCATCAGGTTTTTTTACCGGCATTTTTTCAGGAATCCCGCCCCAATTCGTATGAATAATAACATCAGCACCATTTTTATACAGCGTTCGCTCCGTTGAGTTCAAGTCTATCGTACGAGCTGCTGAAGCATTGTATACACCTAAGCCGATCGTTAAAATAAGCAATGTCATCAATGGATAGTAGCCTTTAGAAGAACGAGATAATTGTGTTAACGTCAAGTAGGATGATACTGGTAAATACCTTTTGCCTAGCCAGTTACATAACGCTAATATCCACGGGAAAATCCGCAGACATAGCAAGCCAAGTGCAAAAATTGCTATAGCAGGTACAAAGAATAAAAACGGTTGAATTTGCATTTGATCACTTGATACGCCTGAATTAACAGTAAGTAATTGACGCTCATTGAACAAATACCAACCATAGATTGTAACAAGTACTAAAACAATATCCAAATACCATTTTTGCCAAAATGGCTTTTTGTCAGATCGAGCTAAATCTTGTTTGTAACTAACAATGGAGGCTCTTGCGTACTGTACCGCTGGAATTATTGTTGCTAATAAAGCGACAACAACAGCTATAATTCCGGCAATAATCGTTTCTACAGAGAATCCAATAGTAATCGACTTACGATTGACAAAGGATAAAAATCCATCTGCTGATCCAATACTTTTGGACATAAACCAACCAATCAAAGGACCGATAATAAGAGCAATTAAACCAAGCATTATACTTTCGACAACATACATGCCGACAATTTGCCTTGTTCCTGCACCTCTACTGCGAAGGACAGCAATATCACTGCGTTGTTTATCTAGCGATTGTCTCGCATTCATCATAATGAAATAAATAACCATTGCTAGCATTGGCGCCGCTAAAGTAAATAGCATTGTTTGTAATTCATTACTTTGCGCCCTGAAAGCTTTCAATGTTTCGGCGAATGATTGCTCTACTTTCGTATCTTTAAGTCGTTGGTACAACTCAATATCTAGACGATTTAAAGTAGAGGCCAGTTCATTAATTTGACTACTTTTAATTTGTGAAAGATCGAATGAATAATACCAAGATGCAGACTGCAAGAAAATATTTTGTTTTTTCAGCAGTTCTTCTTGAAACAACGTCTCATTAACAAACAGTGTTCCAAATTGTGATTCTACCCCCTGTGCCCAGTACGCATCAGAAATGTCTGTTGGCGATACAATACCAACAATTTGCACAACGATTTGTTTACTATTATCAGCACGATAATAGAATAGATCGCCTACATGCACATCATTACGATACATGCCTTCTTCAATCATAACCGCTTCTAGTACGCCTTTATCGGTAAGCTTATCGCTGAACCATTGTCCTTGTACTAGCTCATTATGTTCCTGTAAACCACTCATCGCTTGAATATTTAAGGAACGTGTGCGACTCGCATCTACTTTATCAGGAAAGACTGGAGTAACATTACTTGGACGTATTCCATATTGTTGCACAAAGGTTTCAAACGGGAAACCTATTGTTTTGGGAATATCATCCTTAATATATTGCTCTACAGAGAGTAATCCATCCATATTATTGCCATTTGCAGGTACCCCTTGATATTTCATCATTAAAGATCCTGCAGGCTTACTTTCACTATCTACCTTCAATTGTTGTGCAATGACGCGTTTCAAAGCTCCGTCTGCATACATTGGAATACTTGTGGCAAATGCGACAGCAACAATAAGTCCTAATAAAGTACTTAATGTTAGCCAACGAGTATTCCACATTTTACGGAAAATAAAGCGAAAGAAGGGTACACCCATATGCTGTCTCCCTACTACTTTCTGACCAGGCTTTAAGCCTTGTAAAATTTCGACATCAGTAGCAGTCTGCTGTCCGACTTCTACATCTACTTCGCTTTTCTGCCCTTTATCATCAACTACTTGAACATAAGTTCGGTTACCTATGCTTCTTAGTGTAGATGGTGGGATGACAATAGCATTTTCTGTACGACTAGTGATGACGTTAATAGAAGCAGTTAGACCACGAGCCGCTCCCTCAGGCAATTTATCAATCTTCACAATCATATAATCCTCGATACGTTCAATATCACCTGCTGCCCCACCTGATCCGTTTCCACCACCAGATGAATCAGTAGATTTAGTAGGAAGTTGCTTCACTGTTCCTTTAATTGAACCGCCGTTACTTATAGAAACCGTAGCTTCCATACCAATAGCAACTTTTTCTTGCTCTGTTTTTGTTAATTTCGCGCCTGGCACAAGCATTGTTGTATTCGCTACAATGGCAATCGGAGCATAAGCTTTAACAAGATCGCCTTTTTTTGCAGTTAGCGATACGATCGTGCCTGAGAATGGTGCTGTAATAACACCTTTTTCAATTTCCACTGCCATATCGTCTAGCTTTTGTCTTTTCTCTTCAAATGCAATACGTTGCGCTTCATATTCTGATTGATCCATCTCATCTCTTGAACGCAGCAATTCCTTCATCGCTAGTTCATCGCGTTGAAAAGCGAGTTTATCTAGACGTAAAGTTTTTTGCAGTTCACTTACATCAAGCTCTGCAATGACTTGTCCAGCAGAAACTGTATCACCTGTTTTCACAAATACGTCTTTCACATTAAGATCACCTTTAGTGAAATACATCGTTTCTTCTTCTAATGAAATAATTTTACCAATAACTGTTACCTTTGTTTCTAATGTTTTCGTAGCTACTGTATGCTCTGGCTTTTGCGAGATTTTCGGAGGAACAATATCAGGTATAACTTCCTCTTCTTTCTCATTCGGTAATAAACTACAACCACTTAATAATAGTGCTAGAATAACCATTGATATACTTGCTTTACGAGATAAATTTGCCATCCACCATTTCATAGACATGGTCTGCAACCTCCAAAATTGTAGGATCATGTGTCGTCATACATATCGAAATTTGTTCATACTTAATAATGCTTTGAAATAACGCCATTACTTGTGCGGACATCGCAGTATCCAATTCAGCAGTAGGCTCATCTGCAAGTAATAGAATCGGACGATGTGCAATAGATTTTGCTATAGCAACACGTTGTTGCTCTCCACCCGATAATTCATAAGGGCGGTGATGCATACGTTTTTCAAGTCCAACAAGTGTTAAGCATTCTTCAACGCGCTCTTTCCATTCTTTTTTGGGCCGATTCGCCATCCGCAAAGAAAGTTCAACATTTTCATAAGCAGATAGTAAAGGCATTAAGGCAAACGCTTGAAATATAAAGCCCATTTCATTGCGCCTAATTAACGTCCTTGCCTTATCACTTAGCGTATCGAACGGTTTACCATTGAAATGAATACTCCCTTTGCTTGGAGTATCTAATCCGCCAAGACTGTTCAATAAAGTCGTTTTACCTGAGCCTGATCTTCCTTTTAACATAACAAGCTGTTGACGTTCAACTGTCATATTAAGTCCCTTTAACACATGAAGATCTTTGCCACCCACTTGAAAGATCCGTTCCATCTCTCGCACTTGTAATAGTGGAGTGTGACTAGGTTCGACATCATTTTCTTGAATATGTAACTGCTCATTCATATAATCACATGACACCCCTCACACTTATTCTATATTAGAGACGTTTAATAGTTGGAAAAGGTTACAACTTTTAAATTATATTCTGAAAATTTTCTAATAACGTCGAAATATCATTATAACATTCATTGCTGTGATGTATTGAACTAAAAATAGACATTATCATTTCATAACTACTGAAACGATAATGTCTACTATATATTCTCTTTATTCGCATACATTATTGCTATCGTTTAGTTATTGTAAGCTTGTGGATTAGCTCTCCATGATTGAAGTGCCGCTACATCATCTTGAGCAATTTCTCCAGTGGAAACTGCTTGTTCGATTAATGCAGAATAATTGGAAATGGTTTGCAGTGGAATCCCTGCTTCTGCAAACGCATCAATAGCCGATTGGAACTGATACGTAAAGATAGCCAATACTGCAAGTGGTACTGCTCCAGCTTCACGAACAGCAAGTGCTGCTTTCAATGAGCTGCCACCAGTAGAAATCAAATCCTCGATAACGACAACTTTTTGGTCAGGAAGAACGCGACCTTCGATTTGATTTTGCTTACCATGTCCTTTAGCTTTATCACGAATATAAGCCATTGGTAAGTTCATTTTTTGTGCGACCCATGCAGCATGCGGAATACCAGCTGTTGAAGTACCGGCAATTACTTCAGCGTCAGGGTACAATTCATTAATTAATGCCACAAAACCATCTGCAACTTTTTAACGAATTTCCGGATAAGTCATCGTAAGACGATTATCGCAATAAATAGGCGACTTTATGCCAGACGTCCATGTGAATGGATCATTCGGGCGAAGCGCTACTGCTTTTATTTCTAACAACGATGCAGCAATATCTTTTGCAAGCTGTTCCAATGATACTTTACTCATATGAGATTAACTCCTCAATAATAGATTCAATTGCTAACCGCGGATCAGTTGCAGCTGTTATCGGACGACCGATAACCATGTAGTCAGTCCCTTGACGTAATGCTTCACTTGGTGTCATAATGCGAGATTGATCATTCTGCGCTGCTCCTACTGGACGAATACCAGGTGTAATCGTTTGAAATGCTTGTCCACAGGCATTTTTAATTGCAATAACTTCTGATGGTGATGCAACAACGCCATCTAACCCTGCTAATTGTGTTAGACGCGCATATGAAAGCACTGCATCTTCAACCGTACCAGCAATTCCAATCTCATCATTCATAACTTGCTGACTCGTACTAGTTAATTGTGTAACCGCGATTACTGCTGGGCGTTGCTCATTAGAACTGGCCTGGTGTACTCCTTCAAGCGCAGCCTCCATCATAGCACGACCACCTGCAGCATGAACATTGAACATATCAACACCTAGCGCGGTAATACTCGCTGCTCCACCTTTGACAGTGTTAGGAATATCATGCATTTTCAAGTCTAAAAATACACGGAAGCCGCGATTTTTAAGCCCTTCTACAAAAGTGGGGCCTGCAGCGTAGTATAGCTGCATGCCCACTTTCATATAGCAAGGAATTCCTTTCAATTGCTGAATTAACTGCTCCGCAGCAGCTGCACTTGAATAATCAAGTGCAACCATAATTTTCGAAGCCGCCTCTGCCTTTGTAAGTGACATACCTTGCCCTCCTAAAACTTTTTATTAACTTCTTGAGATAACTTCTTGATAATAAAAAGTTACTTCGGAAGCATGATCTAAAATTTTTCGTGCAACGAAAAATTGCATCGAAAGCATAATTCTAAAACTTTTTGTTTACTTCATGAAAATACTTCTTAGTAACAAAAAGTTACTTCGGAAGCATAATAATTTATTGTTATCTACTTGATGATGCTTCTTAGTAACAAAAAGTTACTTCGAAGCATAATCAAAATTTGTCGTTTACTTCTGTTGCAATACTGGCATAGCGCTAGAAGTGAAGTTAATTGTTTGCATCATTGTAAGTAATGCTCTTACTGTATCAAGTGATGTCATACATACTACCCCATTCTCAACTGCTTCACGACGAATACGGAAGCCGTCACGTTCTGGAGTTTTGCCCTTCGTAAGTGTATTTACTACGAATTGAGCATGACCTTCACGGATATGATCAAGTATATTAGGAACATCTTCGCTTAATTTGTTCACTCGCTCTACATATAATCCCGCTGCTTCTAGAACATCTGCAGTACCACCAGTTGCCATTAATTTGTAGCCAACATTTGCGAAACCACGCATTAATTCAACTGTTTCTTGCTTATCTTTATCCGCTACTGTTACAAGAATTGTACCAGAGTTAGGAATTTTCATACCTGCTCCAATAAGTCCTTTGTACAATGCTTTTGCAAATTGTACGTCGCGTCCCATTACTTCACCCGTAGATTTCATCTCTGGTGTTAATGTAGGGTCAACACGGCGAAGTTTTGCGAATGAGAATACTGGAACTTTAACTGATACATGATCATCTTCAGGCCACAAGCCATCTACATAACCAAGCTCAGCAAGACTTTCGTTCAAGATTGCACGAGTTGCTAGATTCGCCATCGGCAGATTTGTTACTTTACTTAAGAATGGTACTGTACGAGAAGAACGTGGGTTAACCTCGATTACATATACTTTCTCTTCGTGTATAACAAACTGGATGTTAACAAGTCCAATAACTTTAAGCGCTTTTGAAATTTTAATCGTAATGTCTACGATTTGTTGTTTAATATCGTCAGATAGTGATTGCGGCGGATATACAGCAATCGAGTCACCAGAGTGAACTCCTGCGCGCTCCACATGCTCCATAATACCGGGAATAAGTACCGTTTCACCATCACAGATTGCATCAACTTCAGCTTCTTTACCAAGCATATAACGGTCGATCAACACTGGATGTTCTGGGTTGATTTTTACTGCTACCTTCATATAGCTAAGTAGTTCCTCATCAGTATAGACGATTTCCATAGCGCGTCCACCAAGTACATACGATGGTCTTACAAGAACCGGGTAACCAATCACTGCAGCTGTAGCTACTGCTTCATCAACAGTTGTAACTGTTTTACCATCTGGTTGAGCGATATCTAAGCTGCGAAGTAAAGCTTCGAATTTCTTACGATCTTCCGCTTCATCAATACTTTCAAGGCTTGAACCAAGAATTTTCACGCCAGCTTTAGAAAGTGGAGCAGCAAGGTTAATCGCTGTTTGACCACCGAACTGAACGATTACGCCAATTGGTTGCTCTTGCTCGATAACGTTCATTACATCCTCGAAGAATAATGGCTCGAAGTATAGACGATCAGATGTGCTGAAGTCAGTCGATACTGTTTCAGGATTGTTATTAATAATAACTGCTTCATAGCCTGCATTTTGAATAGCCCACACAGCATGAACAGTTGAGTAATCGAACTCAATACCTTGACCGATACGAATTGGTCCAGAGCCTAGTACAAGGATTTTTTCTTTCGTTGTATCCGTTACTTCATTTTCTACTTCGTATGTGGAGTAGTAATACGGTGTAACTGCTTCAAATTCTGCTGCACAAGTGTCAACCATTTTATAAACTGGAATCATACCTTGCGACTTACGATATGCACGAATATCATCTTCATTCGTGTAAGCAGCATTTGGGAATCCTTCTTGACGTATTTCAGCGATTGAACGGTCAGAGAAGCCTTTACGTTTCGCTTCATATAATAACTCTTCTGTAAGTTCAGCTGATGTACGAATGATATCTTCAAATTTCACGATACCTTCGATTTTATCAAGGAACCACCAGTCGATACTCGTTAAATCTTGAATTTCTTGAAGTGCATAACCACGACGGAACGCTTCAGCAACTAGGAACATTCGCTCATCATCAGGCTTATTAAGACGGGTACGTAATACATCTTCAGAAAGATCAACTGATTCTTTCAAATGAATACGGTGCGCACCAATTTCCAATGAACGTACTGCTTTATGAATAGATTCTTCGAATGTACGACCAATTGCCATAACTTCGCCTGTTGCTTTCATTTGCGTACCAAGCTTGCGGTTAGCATCAACAAATTTATCAAATGGCCAACGAGGAATTTTTGATACGATATAGTCAAGAGCAGGCTCGAACATTGCATAAGTTTGACCAGTAACTGGGTTAACGAGTTCATCAAGTGTATAACCGATCGCAATTTTCGCAGCCATTTTTGCAATAGGATATCCTGTTGCTTTAGAAGCAAGCGCTGATGAACGAGATACACGCGGGTTAACCTCAATGACATAATATTGATAGCTGAACGGATCAAGAGCGAACTGTACGTTACAGCCACCTTCGATATTCAAAGCGCGAATGATTTTCAATGATGCTGAACGAAGCATTTGATATTCGCGATCAGACAATGTTTGAGACGGTGCAACTACGATAGAGTCACCAGTATGAACACCCACTGGATCGAAGTTTTCCATGTTGCAGACAACGATACAGTTATCGTTAGCATCACGCATAACCTCGTATTCTACTTCTTTCATACCAGCAATTGATTTCTCAATTAGACATTGATTAATAGGAGAATAACGAATACCTGAAGCTACAATTTCACGAAGTTCTTCTTCATCATCACAAATTCCGCCGCCTGTACCACCTAAAGTGTAAGCAGGACGAACGATAATTGGATAACCGATTGTATTTGCAAATGCAACTGCAGCCTCAACT
>DXHF01000190.1 GCA_019113605.1 Candidatus Paenibacillus intestinavium | reverse complement strand
GATTCAGCAGGAGCTTCTGGATAAGTCGCTCTGTTCAATGTTGTAACTAGTCGCATATTGCTTGCCGCGGACTGGTTGTCTGCCGCATCGAAAGCAATAACCATATAAGCATATTGACGATTTGGCTGAAGACCTGTGTCTTTGAACTCATTGTTGGTTACTGTAGCGATCTCAACCCCATCACGAAATACTTTATATCCTGCAACGCCAAGATTATCGCTTGAAGCCAACCATTTCAGATTTATTACAGTGCTAGATATAGCATTAGCACTATCTATGACTGGTGCAGTAGGAGCTTCCGAATCTATGATAGTCGGTGACCACCAATTGCCGGAAACAACGATCATACTTAACAAACGAACATTATTGCTGAAATACACTTCATCCTCCGTTTTATGGTCCGCATTATAATCCCATAGCTTGTTCAGCCATTCTTGATTTGTTTTATCAATCATTGCGCTAACCATGAACGGTGCAGAGAAGGTAAGATCTTCCCAGTCAGCCAAATGTTCCGTTCCATCTAACTTATAACCACCCTTAATATTTGAAGGTGTATTATCGGTCTTACTACGAATCCAATTATTCATTGTAGCAAGTTGATCCAGTGCACGAGTCTCGCCTGTGATCAAATAATCCGTACCAATTCTCCATGGAGTACGTGCAGAGTTATAGTTGTAATCTCCATCAACTTCGCTTTCCAAAAACCAAGCCAGAGCTGGAGTGAAGGAAGCACCGTCACGAATAACAAAGTCTGGCAATAGCCCTGCCTGCGGACTGAATGATTGGAATAGACTACCCATAGCTGAGTAGGTATGATCAACAACTTTCCCCCAACGTGCATCTCCCGTAGCAAGTTGATAGTCTTTCAAGTGCTGCATCATCCAATCGGACGGCCGTGTTGCGCTAGCCCACTTTCCTGAAGTTGCCCAATCCGCAATTCTCAAAGTCCAATCGCTTTGATTAACTTCAGCATCCATAATGGCATTGATAAGCGTCTTTGCTTCTGCCAAATAGTTAATATCGCCACTACTTCCCCACTGGCTGTGGGCAAGCAACAAGGAGTACGCAATATCCATATCTCCGTCTGTCGCCGAGTCTGCTCCATTAATATCAATAATTTCGGAACCTGTATCTCCTTGCTGCCAAGCCATGAGATTAGCATTAATCTCACTTGGATGAGCTTTGAAATAGCGGAACATATCGTCATAATCAGCGCGTGTGTCCGCTTCCTTGCTTGCCATTATTGCAAGGATCATCATGCCGTAGCCATGTGCTTCCGATACTGTAATTGGCATGTAAGTAATACCTGTACTCTCATCCGTTTCTTCCTCATGCCAGCTTGCATCGGAATACCAAATATATTTTTGTGAGTCATCGTAAGGATTCGCTTTCAAATATTTCTGCTTCCATTCTTGGAACAGACGTAGTACCGTTGCATCTAGCTCATCTTGAGTTACATGATTCGGCTTAATGCTTCCTTCTGCATATGCCGTTCGATTAGGATACGGCTTGTTAGGTCCATCGCCGATTGGCTGTTGATGTGTACTGATCGTGACGCTGTCAGTGTTCATTGATTCAATGTCTTCAGCGCTATATGCCGTAATGTAATAGCTGTATGCTGTATCTGGGTTTAAGCCTGTATCTACGAAGGAAGTCATTCCAGCCGCCAAATTAGCAATTTTCATACCATTACGATATATATGATAACCAGAAACATTTATACTCCCCGCAGGAGCCTTCCATGACAAACGAATTTGGAACTGTGATAATGCCGTTGCAAGCAAGTCAGTTGGTGCAGAAGGCGGCTCCAACTCCATATCACCTTCAAAGGTTGTAACTTCTACCGGATTCGAATTCATTCTTACTCCAACAGCTTTCACAACGAAATCGTATTTCTTTAAAGGATTAAGATTTGGCACATCGAGAGTATATTCGCTTTTCCCTTGCTGAGCAGGTATATACTCGCTCCAATGCACGGCCACCTTATCATTTTTTTCATACACGCGATAACCGCGTATTGGTTCTTCGCTTTGTGCGGGCGCTGACCAGGTAAGCTTAGCAGTTGTGTCATCCAGCGCTACTTTAACTTGCTCTGCGCTGCTAGGCTTTTGATCTGTTCTCTTAATTCCATAGCGATCGTATTCAAGCAATCCGTTTCCTTCCGTCCCGGCTTTTCCTTCATCCTCGATAGCAGCAGTAAAGGATTTGAATGATAGCACTTGGCTAGAAATTGATACATCAGTAAACATCTTTTTATTTGGCTGTTCATTGATATTGGCAAAGAAATGATCATATAGTATCGGATTTCCACTTTGATCTAACTTAGGTACCGGGTTCCAATTATCGTCGAACTCATGTAAATACTCTTGTTTACTATAAAATTTATTGCCTAGCGCATTGGGCATAAGATAAATCGTGCCCTTAGGATTAACCGCATTACCATTCTCAAATGCAAGGTCGGATTCAGGTATTACCTCATTGCCATACATTTGGAATGAACGCATATACATATGGTCATGAGCTTCAAATACCATATCTATTCCCAGCTCATCGAAGACCGGAATAAGATGCTGGCGGTAAAACTGAACACGCTCATCCTCATATAACGCTGAATTATCCCCCGATGCATAAGGGCTTTTGTGGAACGTAACAAACTTCCATTTCTTATCAGATTTTGCAACCGTATTTCTCATCCAATTCAATTGAGCTCGGAACTCAGGATCTTCCCAAGCTATATCCTTACCATTGGAAGCTAGGCCACCTTCAAATTGCGAGTTGAAAACCATGTACAAGGCATCGCCATATTCGAATGAATAGACGGATCCCTCATGCGTTCCTTCAACCTCTTGCTTTGGTACATTGAAATGATGGTAGAAGTTATTGTTATCAGTTGTAACATCGCCATCATAATCATTGACTTCATGTCCGCCTAGAACGGGCACGAATGGTACTTTCAATAACGAATCCTCTGCAACTTGTAGCATCCATTGCCAATGAGATTCCAAATCACCATTATCAACTAAATCTCCAGCGACGATAAGGAACTTCGGATCCCCAATATAATCAATCGCTTTTCTAAATGTATCTCCCCATGCTTCAAATGCCGATAAAGTTGATGCTTGTGTATCTGCGCCTACAATAAAGCGGTATTCTTGATCATCTGTCGTATCCGTCGTAAATGAGCCAATTTTGCTCCAAGAGCCTGCTTCGCCATTGCCTAGTCGGAATTTGTAAGTCGTTCCCGGCGTTAGCGCATCCGCTATAACTTTATGGCTTACAAAAGGAGTTCGATTGTTCGATTGTCTATCCGCTGCAACCATAAAGGTATTAACAACTTCCTCTGTCCCTTGGTACACTTTAGCACCAGTAGAAGGGAATATGCCGTTTATAACTTTGTCAGCCTCAATGACTTGAACGACCGTATCGGTCATCGTATCGGTGTACCAAGCAAATGCCATATTTGTTTTGGGATCATTGTAGAATGACATACTTAATAGCTTTGGTGTAAGCGGTGATTCCACCATCGTAAATGTCCATACGAAATTCTCATGCAAGGCTGATCCGTCCAATCCCTCCAAGTTAGTCTTGGGAATCGTAATGGTATAACTTTGTCCATAAGTCAACTCAGGCATAGTGACAATAAGACGTTTTGCGTCTTGTGCGTCAATTGCGGCTGTTGCACCACTTATTACAGCATGATTGCCATCTACAACATGCACAACATTACTAGTAAGAACAACAGGCATACTGAATTTCACAGCTGTTTCCGTTTGTTTATCGACATTCACTGCCTCATGAGCTGGTGTTGACGCTACTCCAACTAGCGGCATATTCAGTTCACTACCGTTAATGCGCTCGCCTTTAATCTGCAATTGGCTCATATAGCTAGAACCAGAAGCCCCAACAGCAGGGTTCGATAAATTGGTCGGAACGGTTGAAGTCACTACAAAGCGTAAGTAAAGCATATTTTGATCGGATGTTTCTGCAGCAAGGAGATGCTCTGCAAGCTGGGCTGCTGGAGCATAACTGCCGTTCGCTAGCTTAAGTGCAGCATCTTGAACATCTGTCCAGTTATTGCCGTTAGTGCTATATTGTAATTTGAAATCTGCGGGACCCGAACCAGACGAACGTTGCTTCGATGACACAGTAATATTCTCAAAACCATTCGTAGGAACAGTAACCAGCCAATACTTGCTACCTTCACCGTTATCCCAGCCCTGATACTGCACGCTATTCTCTGACTGTGAATTCGTTACAGCCTCGAAAACCTGGCCACCAACTGTCTTCAACAGAGCAGCATTGTGGTATTGCCCGCCTGTCGACAAATGGATGTTGGAATTTCCCTCATCACTATTAAATGACGTCCACTCCGCGATTACTTCTGACATAACGTCTTTGGTCGTAACTGTGACGACGATGCTTTTACCAGATTCATTGTCTGCGTCATCTACAGCACTGACACTATAAGCATAAGCTTGCCCACGGGTCAGATTCGTATCGATGTAGTTCGATAACTCTGTTGCAGCAATTTTCATATCATCGCGATAGACGTTGTACGACTTAACGCCTTCATTATCCGTAGAAACATCCCACGTTAATTTAATCGAAGAATCGGAGAGTGCCTCACCAGCAAGATTGGCTGGAATGGTTGGCGCCTCGGTATCTACTGGAATTACCGCTCCCGCATCAGCCTTACCTTTGATCTCGACATTGCTGATTGTGCTTACTCCCCATTCCCCAAGCTCTCTTTCGGAATTTGCAGCATCAGTTGATCGAATAACCCAGCGGATATATACCTCATCCTGATCGCTAAACCATGCAGGTAGTGCAACATCTACAAGTCTGCAATCAGCGTTTTCGCATTTGCTCGTTGGTGGCAATATAACCTCTTGCACTTCTGTCCATTGCTGCATATCTGGACTGATCTCGATTGCAAAATCTCGCGGTCCCGAATTGCCTGACCGTTGCTTGGATGAAAGGGTAATATGCTCAAAATTTTTCGTGGATAGCGTTGCTAGCCAATACTTCGTTCCGATGCCATCACGCCAATCTACATGACCAGACTGTGAAGCATCATATTTCACTCCGCCACTTACAGTCATTTCCGCTTCTGATCGATTAATTCCACTTGTAGCAGGTGCACTTGGCTGATCATTCATAATTCCATCATCCGAAAGCCACGCTGCTATCGTATAGATCGCATCTGTACCCACAGCTTCGCCAGCGGCTTTCTCCCAATTTATAATTCCTAAAAAGTTAGTGAAAACTAACGATAATACTACCAAAATCGATAAACTCCGTTTATATGACTGCTTCATTCCTACATTCTCCTCTCGCTTCTTATCCACCATTAATGATGAGAACAGGTCTTCTTGATGAAGTTGAGTGTTCCTTAGTAGCTATTGCAGCACCTGCGTCTTCCGTCAATCCGACAACCCGGAATGAGATCAAGCTACCTGTATGCTGCTTCACAAATGAAGTGACATCAAGGTAAATATAGCCTGATGATGTTGCCGTAGCCGATCCTTGTGAAGTTCCTGCTTCCGTTGGACGATTAGCATACGTAATTCCCGCTTCCGACCATGAGTTATTGTTAATACCGAATGCTCTCATTGGTACCGAGGTAACATCGCTATGAATGCTATTGACATACAATTTAATTTGAGCAGAATTTATCGTGCCGCTAATCGAAGATTTATCAAATTTCAAGTAAGCTTCTCTTGCAAAAGAGGCATTATTATCCCTTTTTTTAATTGTCATGGATGTTTCGGTAGAGTAGTTATCGGCACTATAGGTACCTCCCCTTACATAGCTGTCAGATACAACGGGTAGCGTTGTACCAGTAACAGTGTTAGGCGCTCCAGGCTTCCACCAGTTCCCCGAAATATAGAGCATATTCATTAAATTATACGTATCACTAAAATAGCTGGATTTCGCATTTTTCATCCAATCCCAACCCGTATTAATCCATGCTTGATTACTAGAACTTGAAGTTGCAGCAGAAATTAACGGCGAGGTAAACACAGCTGAGCTATAGGTATTAAGCGCATTGCCGCTGAGCGTATATCCTGCCTTAATTGCGGAGGGTGAACCACCCGTTTTCCCTTTAATCCATACTGCAATTTTGTCTGATATTGTTTTGGCACGTGGCTCACCATATAAGGCATAATCCATCACTACACGCAGCGGTACTCTAGCGGCGTTGTAATAATATTGATTCGTTTCCTTGAATTCATTCAAAAACCATTCTGGTGCAGGCTTTGCCGGGTTATCAATTACAAAATCTGAAATAAGACCTGTACTTGAAGCATAGTTATTGCTTACCTGTCCGTATACGGTGTATAGGGTATCAATGACATTATTCCAAGTATTATCGCCTGTTACCTCATGGAAAGCGCGGAAATGGCTGAACATCCAATCCGATGGACGACTGTTTAAAGCGCTTTTAGAGTCCCAATCACCTAGATTTAAGCGATTATTTGTCGTTACATTACTTGATTTAATTGCATTGATCATAGTTGTAGCTTCCTGCAAATAGTTAACCGTTCCGTTAGATCCCCACTGGTCATGCGCGAGAATGAGTGAGTAGGCAATATCAAGATCACCGTCTGTAGCAGAGCTGAAACTACCCTGTGCATTGATATGATCCGCTACTACCCAGCCCATAAGTGCGGGGTTAACGGAACTTTTGAAAGCTCGTGCTGTTTTGAACAAGCCATTATATATCGTTTGAGCTTGATTGTCATGACCCGCCATAAGCACGGTAATGATCATGCCAAACCCTTGTCCTTCAGAAGTTCCCAATGGGGAATATCCATTGGCGCTGCCTGTAATTTCACCTTTTACATAGTAACCACCTGGCAGAGACGATAAATTATTTTTAAGATACTTGCCTTTCCAATAGTCATAATAAGAGGATACATCGGAATTCAATACGGACTGGCTAACATGAGTAGGTTTAAGAACACCTGTGAAGGTTTGTTGCTGGGGAAAAGGTCTTGTTTCTCCTGCTGCCGATACAGCGCCCCCATCTACTAATGGAAACTGTGGAAAACCGACTAACACCATGACCACAAGACCTGTAAGTAAAGCTTTTCTCATCATTTTCAACCTTGGAAATAGCGACACAGACATATAGACACCTCCTAAGTTTTGCAGCTACTTTCATGCTGCATGTTCATTATAGAAGGTGGAGCCTTTCATTAACTACTTGCATTATCAACGATTACTGATATAAATTAATTATTTCAATGGCAACGGAGTAACCGCAGGTACAACAATACACACAGTAGTTCCCATACCTCTCTTACTATAGATGGATACTCCATACTGTTTGCCGTAATGTAACTTAATACGTTGATCAACGTTACGTATACCAATACCTACATTGATCTGGTCCAATGGATCAAAAATTTGTTTGATTGTATCGGGATGAATGCCATTGCCATCATCAATTACTTTTATCATAATATTGTTGTTCTCTTGATGGATGGAAACTCTCATGCGAATGCCATTCACTGTCCATGCATGCTCGAATATATTTTCAATAACCGGTTGTAATATAAGCTTAATTGTTTCATATTTTAGAGCCTCTATATCGATGTCATACCATACCTCCATCTGGTCGCCATACTTGGTACGCTGAATATTAATATATGCTTGTACTTGTGCAAGCTCATCCCGCAGGAGAATAACAATTTTCCCGTTATTAAGTGTTAATCGATAAAATATAGACAAATCAATAACCATCCGATTAAGCTTATCTATTTCGCCAAATTTGGCAAGTGAGCTTATGGATGACAGGGTGTTATATAAAAAGTGGGGATTAATTTGAGATTGCAGTGATTCAAGCTCTGCTTCTTTCTTTTTGATATTACTCAAATAAACCTCTTCAATAAGCGCTTCTGTATCCCGCCCCATATGATTCAGTGCTTGGGCAATTGTAGCAAATTCATCATTGCTGCGATAATTCATCCGCTTATGGAAGTCCCCTTCACGAAATGCGCGTAGCACGGACACGACTTTGCCGACCCGCTTGGAAATGAAATCACTTAAGAAATAGCCAATTATAATAAATACGATTAAGCATGACAAAACAACGGTGATAGTTACCCAGCGAACTCGATTGACATCGCTTTCAATAATTGTCGTAGGTACTAAGGCAACCAGCTGCCACTTCAAATAAGGTAGCTGCTCTTTAATAACGAGATGTCTGTCATAATGATCAACATTAACCATGCTCGGATCAACAGGAATGAATTCACCTGAGGAGAAAACGATTTCATTATTATTATTTATAATATAGATGGAGCTGCCTTCTCCAATCTTCTGGCTATCCACGCTTTGGAATAAATCTGACATATTAAAGGTAAGCCGCATCAGTGCAAGCTCTGTAAACACGTCGTATTCCCGAACATCCACCACGCGCCGCACAAGAGAAAGCAATCCAAAATCAGCATCATCCTCCAACTGGCCCCACAACATCGTATTGCCGTAATCCTCTGTAGGATAAGCTTGATACCATTCCTTATCCTCAATACGATAAATTTGATATAAATCAAAACTGCTGTTATCAACCATAAATGGAGCTACTTTCTTTCTTGAACTATACACTTCAGGTAAAGTTGGATTATGAATATAAAATGACAGCATCATAGGGGTAGTATCAGATTTAATTATATCTCGCAACTTCGGTAGCAAATAGTTCGCTGTAGCGTCATATATGTTCCATTCTTCATGATTCTGCTTGAGTAAACGCGTCAGCTTAGAATCATAATACATCCGATCGGATATATGAATAGCCGAGTCAAGCTTGTATGTAATATTATCCGTAATTTGCTGCATCGTTCCGTGAATATTGTTTCTTGTTTGTTCTCGAATGGATGTCACATAGATCGTGTTAATAATAGCGACAACTGTAACTAGCGGAATAATAATGAGCAAGCAATATGACAGCATCATTTTGTAACCTATAGGTATAAAGCGCAGCTTGCGTTGTTGCTCCATCATTAGCCTCCTCTAGATTTGTCCCTTTAATCAAACCTGCTTTCTATATTCATTTGGAGTCATGCCAAAACTCTTCTTGAATTGTCTGCTGAAATAAGGCAAATACCGATAACCAACCTGATCTGCTACTTCATATACTTTTATCGTTGGGTCTTTAAGCAGCTCCGCTGCTTTCTCCATTCGCAGCTCAATGACATACTCACTATAATGCTTACCTGTTTGCTCCTTGAAAATCATTCCCAAGTAATTGGGCGAAAAGGTAAAGCGATCGGCTATTTGTCTCAATGTGAGACTGTCGTTTAAATTCTCTCGCACGTAGTCATTAATATCTCGGATTAATCGGCTATTCTTATTCAATCTCTTCTGATTAAGAAGCTCGGATATTTCATAGAGATTTCTTCGTAGCCAGCTATGTATATCATTGATCGTCTCAAAGCGCAGCAGTACATCCAGATCCTTTAATTCCATATCTAGAATTTTGAATAAATCCTCGTTCTGCTGATGAAGAAATACGTGTAGCTTCATAACGATATGCAGCACAAAATTATATACATTAAATCGTGATGACCACTGCGTTGTCATCTGGAATAATATCGCAAGCTCATCATGTAGCTTGACCAGCTCATAATTTTGGACAGATTCCAATAATGTATCCATCTGAATATCCAAATGTTCTGCATGCTTTATTACGGCATCTGGAATATCGGAATAATTAATCCATTTCCCTTTGCCCGCAAACATTTTATGTTCTAAAGCTGCTATAGCTTGGTCATAAGTTACATATAGCATCTCCTGACTATACACTGCTTCTCCAATGCCTCCTGTAATGGTAAAGGGCAGCTTTTGTTGAATACTGTCTTTCATAAGTTGCAATTCTTCAGCGCAGAAGGATTCTATTAACATAACAATTCGCTGATCGCCCACCTTACTAACATAGTTAATCTTTCGATCGCTGCAAGCAGTATATGAAAACTCGCGGAAATGTGTAATTAATTTTTTGCGTTCCTGCTCTGAGTACTGATTAAGCTTCCATGTCAAATCATCGGGCTCAATGACAGCCACCCGTACCGGCCACGTAAGCTGCAGCTGTTCATTCCCGCCTAGAAGCGTATCGGTATAGTTAGAATTCGATGGTTGTTCCAATAACACTTGCCAAAATTCCTTTTGAATTCTAGGAATAAGCTGCCTATATGCCTCTTCCGCCTCACAGCGCTCTTTCTCTTTGTCCATTTCATTTCTAATAGATATTAAAGAGTTCATAAGCTCTCGATCATCAATCGGTTTTAGCACATAACTGCTCGCTTGCAACGATAATGCAGCCTTCACATAGTTAAATTCCTGATGCCCACTTATGAACATAATGCGGATACCGCTTTGTTTATCTATCGCTTTTCGTGCCAACTCTAATCCAGTCATCATTGGCATATGTATATCTGTTAATAATAGATCGATAGTATGCTCATTCATAAGTTCCAACGCCAAAGAACCGCTATTCACGGCTCCAACAACTTCAAATCCTATATCTTTCCAAGGAATGAAAACATTCAATGCCTGCAAGTCCAATATTTCGTCATCTACTATGACTATTTTGTACGCCATGCAACCGCCTCGGTTTTCCGATAGTATAGTGGAAAGAGGGACCAGGAGATTACCTCCTGATCCTAGATTAAATTATTATTGCTGATTCATTGTATTAACGTTATTTTGCCAAATTTTAGCTTGGAATTCAAGCAATTTAACATAACCCGCTTTTTGTGCATCTGCTTCCGCTTTATCCAATATATTCAAAACCTCTTGTTCGCCATTTGCATAAAGCGCTTTGGAGAATGTTTCTAGATAGATATCTTCAATCTTCTGCTCAATAATACCTTCATCTGAATCCGGTGACGGATGTAGATTTATAAAAGGCGTGCTGTTGAATTGCGTCTTCCAAGTAATTTCAGATTGCCATTTCGTCTCCCAATTGCGTTTTTCTTCAGGAAGAGTCAATTCGATCGCAGCTTTACGAGTATCAATGAAAACGGTATTACCATTCCACTGAAAATTATTTGTCGTATTCATTAGCTCAGCTACCTTCTCATTCTCGCTAAAGTAACGATCATTGAAGAGCGGTCCACCTTCTTCATTCGTACCTTCCCAGTACAATCCTTCTGGTCCCCAGAAAATAGTACGTTGACCTTCTTGACCAGTAAACCAATCTAAGAATGCAAAGATCTGTTCCGGATTTTCATGTTCTTTCGTTATTACACTTACGTTCCAGCCTAATTGTCCCCAATCTCCCGGCCATACCTTCGTCTTATCTACTCCTTCTTTATGAAGAGGCCAAATCATCATAAATCCAGGATGATTTGGATTAGCTTTTTTCACCATGGAATCAGCAAGCGCTGCAATTTCTGTTGGACTAGAGGAGGCGAATACAGCAACTCGATCCGAGTACATTTTCTCCTTTACCTGGTCTTCCGTTTGCGTTAATGCATCTTGTGTAATCAATTTTTCGTTAAACAACTTATTTGCAAAAACCATCATTTCCCGGTATACAGGATTAGAGAATAATGACGTAAGCTTATCATTCTCAGGCACAGCTCTCATACCAACATATGTCGTTGGAAAATCATTCGCAAATCCTGATGCCATAAGCTCGATGCCCTGCCCACTCAAACCGGGGTCATATGGTGTAACACTGTTGCCATACTTGTCTTTGACCATTTTCAAATAGATATGCAGATCATCGAATGTTTCCAACTTAGGACTTCCAAGCTCTTCATATATACGTTTATTAACTACATAACCAGAGTTACCGTTAGGCTGAGTTGTATACCAATTGGGGAACTGATATATTTTACCATCTGGAGAACGTAGCATATTTATTGTAGATTCGCCTACCCATTCTTTCATATTAGGGTATTTATCCAACCAGTCATCGAATGCAACAAGCTTTCCAGCTTCACGCAGCTTTTCGACATCGGAGCCGCGGTCAAGCCAGATTACATCGGGCAATGAGTCGGAAGCAATCATCGTGCTAAGCTTTTGTTGAGCGCCTCCGCCTGAATTAATCGACGTCACATTTACTTTTTTATTTTCCTTAATCCATGAAGTTGCCTCATCCTCGCCCCACGGGTTCATCGTGTACCAGTCGTAGTGACCATAGAAAGTAAATTCAATCGGTGTCTCGCCAAAAACAAATCCATCTTCCCCTTTACTTTCTCCTTCATTCGTTACTCCCGGCTTATTCGTCTCAGGTGAATTTTTCGTTCCTCCTTCTTTACTACATCCAGATAGCACTAAGGACACCGCGAATGTCAACACAAGTAGCAATTTAAAAACATGATTCCTTTTCTTCATCTTTTGCTAACCCCTCTCAACTATCAATTTTATATGTTTAAAGCAATTATTGCTTCAAACTACTCTTTAAGCGAACCTATTAAAACACCTTTCACAAAATACTTTTGCAAAAACGGGTATACAAGCATAATCGGAACTGTAGCAACCATCATGGTAGCCATCGTAAGTGATTTGGTCGTAATACTACTCTTCATTCGCGACATTGCTGCTTTTCCCGCAGCATTCATTTGAGACATTTGCTCACTCATAATATTGGAATCAAGGATTTGTTTTAATTTAGTTTGAACTGGTAGTAGTTCAGCCTTGTTAATAAAGATACTTGGCGCAAACCAATCATTCCAATGATAAACAGCTGTAAACAAAGATAATGTCGCAATAACTGGTCCCGACAACGGTAATGCAATACGGAAAAACACTCCCCAATTGGTGCTACCATCGATTTTGGCAGATTCTTCAAGGCCATCCGGCAAACCGACGAAGAAGGTTCTGAATATGATCATATTCCATACACTGATCATGCCTGGAATAACCATTACCCAAAACGTATCCATCATTCCCAATTCACGAATAAGCAGGAAGTAGGGAATTAATCCGCCGCTAAAGTACATCGTGAAAATACATACCACCATATAAAACTTTTTGTGCATTAGCTCTTTTCTGGACATTCCATACGCTAATATCGCAGTACTAAGAATGGATAAGAAGGTCCCGACCACGGTACGAAGAATAGAAATAATAAAGCCGTCGACGATTCGCTTATCTTTAAATACAATTTTATAATTATCCCAAGTAAAATCTCTTGGCCAGAATGTTACTCCGCCAAGCGCTGTATCCGCGCCATTGTTGAATGAGATTACGACTGAATTCCAAAATGGATAGAAGGTGACAAAACCTAGTACACCTAAGCTGGTATATATTACAAAGTACATAAATTTATCGCCAGCACTTAACCTTTTCATAGCTGCATCATCCTTTCCTTGTCATCGCATTCTACCAGAGACTATTTCCACTGCGACGAGCAGCATAATTAGCCATGGCTAGCAAGGTCACACTTATAACTGCTTTGAATAATCCGATCGCTGTCGCATACGAATACCTTTGATTTTCAATACCAATGCGATATACATATACATCAATAACATCAGACACTTCGCGAATTCCTGGCGATGCCAGCAGTAGTATATCCTCGAAGCCAGCATTTAAGAGATTCCCAATTGCAAGGATCATAAATATAATAATGACAGGCATAATTGTCGGTATTGTAATTAGATAGATTTGTTTAAACCGACTTGCTCCATCTATAGATGCCGCCTCATACATTTGTGGATTCACGCCTGCTATGGCCGCCAAATATATGATTGAGCCAAAACCGATGCTTTTCCATACATCTGCCGCCACTAGAATGCTCCAGAAATATTGAGGCAGAGCCAAAAAGTTCACGGGCTCTTCTATAATATTCAAATTTACGAGTAGCATATTTATACTTCCGTTTTCAGTTGAGAGCATCGAAGTTACCATTCCCGACACAATGACCCATGACATAAAGTGAGGCAAGTAGCTAATCGTTTGTATAAATCTCTTAAAATATAACTTTCCAATCTCATTGAGCATAAGTGCTAATATAATTGGGGCTGGGAAACCTATAAATAATTTCAGAAAACTGATAACAATCGTATTTCGCATCACGCGAAAAAAATCCGAGTCATTGAAAAACACAATGAAATGTTTAAATCCTACCCATGGACTATCAAAAAAACCTTTGAACAAGTTATAATCTTGAAATCCAAGCAGCACTCCGTACATTGGAATGTATTGGAATACTATAATCATCAACAGAGCTGGCAATACCATAAGCTGAATGTCCCATTGCGAAGCTAAGCGTTTCCAATAGGATTTTTGCGGACGCGAAAATCCCTTAACTACTGTCTTATCCATATGATTTAACCTCCATTGTCTTTCTATCCTTCCCTTGATCTATTCATTTCGACTAACCGATCATTCCATGTAAATGATACGTTTCAAGCCTGTTGTCACTTATTATAACGACTACTAACTGGGAAGAACTACTTGTAATGTCAACGAATTATGATAATAATTAATGATTGGAACGCTTAAAAGCCCCAATGGTCTTAATAACCATTGGGGCTCTATATTTTCTATAAAACTATTCTTTATTGTTGTGATACTTTAAGCCTGTTATAGTTCTATCTTCTCTAATAACTCCCTCATTAAACGGGATGATATGTGAGTATTCGCTTAAGATTTACTGTAAATATCGCTGTGTTGCCTTATTTCCATTCCAAATAGCCTGCAAATGATACTATTTTATACCTATGCCCGTGTTTCGATTCGCTATTCTTCGCTTCAATTTTATAACGTGATTTTGCGAATCATATTACAATCCGTCATATAAAAAGGAGGTATTCGATTGAATCGCCGAATACCTCCCTAAATTAAGCTATATGGACTTTTTCAGTGCTCTCATTTTTATTGAGTTAAAAGTATACATTTCAAACTATCCGTTATGAAATAGCGGAAGATACTCTTTGTTAGCCTCCATCATATCTTTTAATAATCGTTGTGCTATGGAAACACTTGGCACCAACGGATGATGTACCATAGCTAGAAGTGCGGTAGCATGATCACCAGTAACAGCTGCTTGGATAGCTAGCGACTCATAGGTTTTCACTGCCTTAATTAAGCCTGTAATCGACTCTGGAATATGCTGTGGACGTAGCGGCATAGCTCCCTGCGCCGTGACTACGCAGTTCACTTCGATGCTCGCATTCTCGGGCAGAAAATCTAGCGTACCGTTATTTTGTACATTCAATGTCTGTATGTCGCGTTTATCTGTATATAATGAATGCATCAAATTAACAGCGGCCTCAGAATAATAAGCACCGCCGCGTTGCTGCAATTGTTCAGGTTTTTCATTCAGCTCGATATTACGATAAAGCTCGAATAGTTCTTTCTCTACTCTGCTAACTACATCGGCGCGCGTCTCATTCTTCCCTACTAATGTTAGCATATCTTCATACATCACATCGGTCATATAAAAGTATTTCAAATAATAGGTTGGAATTGCTCCTAATGCTTGTAAAAACTGTTGATCCCAATCCAGTGCAGTTACATTCGCCGCAACATAATCTTTATTTCCTGCGATTAATTCCGACAACTTATCCTCACCGTTAACATAAGCAGCCGTCACCCAGTGCAAATGGTTAATCCCGACAAATTCAGGCAATGTCTGCTTTTCATCAACATCGTATATCTTCGCGAGATATTTTTGAAAATTAATAGGCGAGTTGCATAATCCAATTGTTTTTACTTTGGAATATTTGTTTACAGCTTCCGTAACCATTCCAGCAGGGTTGGTAAAGTTTAATAACCAAGCAGACGGAGCCAGCTCCTCGATATCGCGGCAAATATCTAGAATAACAGGTATTGTACGCAATGCTTTGAACATTCCACCAGGACCAGTAGTTTCTTGACCAATAACGCCATGAGCAATAGGTAAATACTCATCCTTACGACGTGCTTTAAGCAAGCCAACTCGCATCTGCGTCGTTACGAAGTCAGCTCCTGCAATGGCTTGGCGACGATCTAGTGTCAGCTCTACTCGAATGGGTAGTCCTGCCTTCTCTACCATCCGTTTGGCAAGCGCACCAACGATTTCGAGTTTTTCCTTTCCTTCCGGTATATCTACAAGCCATAGTTCTCTTATTGGCATTTCATCGTATCTATTAATCAAACCTTCTACTAATTCTGGCGTATAGGAAGAGCCTCCACCAATAACTGCAATTTTCAATGGTTTATTCATCATATTATTGCCCCCTTGTGAAACTTAATCGCCCGAAGTCTCGCATCAATCTCGGCCGTAATTAACAGACCATGACTATCCATAGCGCTCATCACGGCGCCTATGACAGGCTCTATCTCCAGCTTTACAATAGTTGCCTTGGGAGCTAACTTGCTTACTCTTGCTTCAATAGCTTGAATCATATGCGGGGTGCTACCTTTAGTTAATACACTACCTGCTAATACGATATCAAATGCTTCATTCTGCATATGTAAACGGTCGATAAGCGCATTAACCGCAATACCATGCTCATCCCCTGCTTCTTTCAGAATCGATATCGCTACAACATCCTCTTTCGCCGCAGCTTCGAATACGAGCTTGGCTAGCTCTAAGGGAGGATGAATTTGTTGATCCAGCATATGATTATACATAGCCTCTATAGAAGAATATCCTAAATGCTCTGGCACTAGTTTGTTCAATATCGTAGGACGCCGCTCTCGTCCATCCCACGCTCGTATTGCGCTGCGATACGCATGAACTGCCAAATCCGCACCCGCTCCTTGACCATCTCCATATAAAAAACCAAATCCGCCATATTGCAATTCATCACCATTTTTATTTTTAGCAGCGCTATTAAAGCCTGTGCCACTAATAATAACGGCACCATAAGCACGACTGGTACCTGCACGCATAGCGATCATCGTATCACATGTAAATTCATAGTTTGGAAATCCCATTTCTTCAAATATAGGTCTTAAAATAACATAGTCAGGCTCCCGATCAGCGCCAGACAACCCGAAATAAGCATAGGAAACCTGCTCTTTTGTTATCCCCGCAGACTCAAGAGCCTGACGGCAAGCATCCATAATATTAACTCTTGCTTCTGCGTAGTTTATTTGATGATTGCCATTGCCAGTGATACCTTGACCAATCAAATGCCCATCTTTATCTGTTAGCAGCGCTTGCGTTTTACTACCTCCTGCATCAATTCCCAAAAACATAGCCATTTAGCCATTCTCCCTTCTTATGTACTAAACGATGCAGTCTAGCACTTTACCGACGCTAAACTGCATCACCCTTATTAGTACTACAATCGATATGTCGCTTATTGTAAAATCTCAGATAATTTCAGGAATACTACCGCTGCTTCAGCTCTTGTAGCATGATCAGAAGGAGCGAATCGATTATTGCTCTTACCTATCATAATGCCAAGCTCCGTAATAAGATCAACCTCTGATTGAGCCCATGTTGGGATATCTTGCCCATCTGTAAATGCTAGTGCTCCTCCATCCCCTCCCACTAGATCACTAGAATTCGAAGACTTCTTCGAATGAAGAATCCTTCCTATAATAACTGCCATCTCAGCCCGCGTGATCAATGAATTCGGTCTAAAGGTTCCATCTGTATAGCCTTGAATAAATCCTGCATGGGCTGATTGTGCTACCGCTTGTCGAGCCCACCCACTAATTTTAGATTCATCTGCAAACTCCTGCATCACCGCATCTTCTGGCAACTGTAGCTTGAGCAATCGAGATATGACAACAGCAAATTGCTCTCTTGTCATCTGATTGTCCGGCTTGAACGTACCATCTGTATAACCATTGAATAGTCCTTTTTGTACGGCCCTTTCAATAGTTTTTTCTGCCCAATGGCTTGAAATATCCTTGAACGAAGGCGTCATCGTCTGTTTATCTGGATCCTTTGTGCCACCACCATTACCCGAATCATTATCGTTATCGGATTCAGCAGGAGCTTCTGGATAAGTCGCTCTGTTCAATGTTGTAACTAGTCGCATATTGCTTGCCGCGGACTGGTTGTCTGCCGCATCGAAAGCAATAACCATATAAGCATATTGACGATTTGGCTGAAG
>DXHF01000189.1 GCA_019113605.1 Candidatus Paenibacillus intestinavium | reverse complement strand
AAGAGAGGTAGATCGTCTAACTCCCATGTTTTATACTTTTTATCATATGCTTCTGGTTCAGCTAACTCAACTAGATGACCTAATGCCCAAGTTACAACATAATTAGGTCCTTCCATATAGTTTTTATGCTTCGTTTTACAACCAAGAACACGAGCAATTTCCTTTGCTACACTTGGTTTTTCAGCTAATACTAGTGATTTCATTTCCCGATTGCTCCAATCTTTTAACATATGGTCACAACATAACATACATCGGGAGTTCATTCAATCGTTAGAAGTATGATCACAAGCGAGCATTTTGAACAATCCTCTATAGACAAGCACCTAATTTTTGTGGGGCCAATTAACCCCCATCTAGGTATATATCGGAGTCAAACTAGGTGCTTGACGTATATACTACTAATGGAACTTTAACTAACTAAAGAAAGTAGTGAATGCAGTGCAACATGGATCAGCAAGACGATCATCGCGACGGTTGCTGGCCATATCAGACATTCATGGACAAAGACAAGGATTTCTATCCTTACTAGAGGCTGCACAATACGATCCTAAGCGGGATCAACTTGTAATATTAGGTGATTATATTGAAGCAGGTGAGCCTATTACGTGGCGCTTGATCGATCTTGTTCACCAGTTAGTAGACAAAGGTGCAATTGCTTTACCAGGCAATCATGAACTTAAATTAGCTACATTAAGACGTGGTAGTACCGCACATCGCTTGCGCTATTTGCGCTTTATTCGTCAGCTACCAAGTTATCATATGGAAAATGGCTATTTATTCGTTCACGCTGGGGTTCGACCTGGTTTACAGCTCCAATTGCATCCGATACGTGAGTTAACTGAAATAAGGGAGTCGTTCACACGACATCCAATATCGACACTCCGTGCCAAGCTCGATACTGATCTTGGTGGTACTGCTGGTCAACGCATCGTTTTTGGTCATACGCCAACATTCAAATTGGGGGCTACCCCCGGCTCCTTGTTCGTTGATGAATGTAGAATCGGAATTGACACTGGAGCAAAGCATGGCTACAAACTTTCCTTGGTTGATCTAACACATGGGCTTTGCTATAGCTGTTCAACGAGCGAAGAATATCGTACGGGAGATGTTCACGTTTATCATGTACCAAGTGTACGTAATCGCTAATCAAGCTTATATGGAATTCTGTATTGTCATATCTGATCGGCCACTTTCATTACAGCTCCTCCTCAAGTAGGAACACTAAGAGGGTATCACTTTGCTTTTTCACATAGATGTGCAAAAGCAAAGTGATACCCTCTATTTTTCATTTTAAGTAGTTCAAAAAACGAGCTTTGAGAAAGAATGACTACGCAATTCGATGTTGGCTGGAAGTAGCGCAACTCACAAGCCAAATCATCACATTATGCTGCTTACGTTCATCCAAATCGATAAAACCTTCGTCATGCCAAAGCTCACAAAGCACATTCTTCGTTACTTCTATCGCCTGTGTCTCATCTTGTATTAGTATGATAGCCATACGACATATCGTATGCTCATATCGTCTTAAAAGCCCAGATTTTGTAGACATGGTTTTCTCCCCATCATGACACTTCTCTCTTTTATACGAAGGTGGCTGTTAAGCCATGTTAGTTTTGAATTCTCATTTTAAATGGTAGTTCGAATCTTTGTACTTATCTGTTTACCCTCTTACCTCTACCCAGCGGAGAAAACTAATTTCTAGTGGAAAAGTATAGCGGTCGCTTTTGTCCTCGGATTTATACCACTATAATACAATTATAAATCCGAGGCCAACGGCGATTGAAACAGAGATTGGTTTTCGGAGCGCCCTAATTGGTAACCGTGATCGCTCCCTTACGAATACTCGATAGATAACTTCTACTTGCAAACAGGAAGTAGATCCCTTGCATCGCAATATATATGCCGAACACAACGAATGAATAAAACCAATTTGAAGATTCTGATATTCCATCCAATGCTAACATAGCAAATAGTGCATGAGAAATACCAACGACACAAGGTAAGAAGAATATAATCCCTATTTGAGTAACGACAACTTTTCTCATCTCCTTATACGTAACGCCTAATCTACTTAAGCTTTTGAACATCGTAATATCCTCGTCGCGCTCAGTAAATAATTTAAAGTAGATTAATGATCCTGCAGCAATAAAGAACAATAAACTAATGAACAAACCTATGAAAATTGTCAATGACATCGTCTGAGTATATTCAGCATTGTCAATAATTTTACTCATATCTAATTTACCATCAGAATCATTCGTATTAGCTTGAATCTTTTCTACAACTGGTATTGCTTTTTTCCAGTTAGAGATTTCTATTCCATGAAACACAATACGATCTTCATCCGTACTTTGTTGATTCCATTGCGCATAAAGTTCATCAGGCACAACATACGTCCCAGCATATCGGACGATCCTATCATTCATTAAAGTTTCTTCAGTCATTTTCGTAATCTCATACTCAATAGTTTCTCCATTGATTTGACCAGTTAGTTTGGCTGTTTGATCCTTTATATAGCTTAAGGAAATACCTACCGCAGCTAGTTCATTCTCATTAAGATCCTTTATTTGGTTCTCTTTTGAAGCATTTTGATTATAAGTAGATAACGGAATTAGGATCCCATCATATACTCTACCCGATTCTTCATCTGAACCGTAAGTAATTCTATTGTTGGTAAACGCTAAAGAGTAATTTCGTAATATTAACCCTTCAATCGTTACATTTTTCTCAATGTGATATTTTTCTTGTTTTATCTCTTCTTCCACATAAGCTAATGTCGTAACTGGATTAGTATCATTTTTCTGCTCAGTCCAAGCAATGGAATATGGTCTGCCATAATCCATTTGATCATTACTAAGTAACTGCATAATATAAATGGTACCCATAGCCGTCATAACTACTGCACTTAAAATGGTAATCGTGAATAGAACACGAGCGTTGTCTTTAATCTTATAGCCAAGCTGACCAATAATAAGTAAATTGGACTTATTATAGTAGAGGTTACGATTCTTTTTCAAAAGTTGTAAAAACACAATACTTAGCTGTGAATATAAGAAATAGGTACCCACTACTACGAGAATTAGAATCGGTAAAGCAACAACAATAAATAATTCGATTGTCATCGTTGCGGCAAGACCGTAGCCCCCCACAATGCATATAACGCCTAATACAACCTGCCAAATTGAATATTTCAATTCACCTTTAGGCTTTTTATGAGCATGTAGTAAGTCGATTATTTGTCCTTTACCTATGCGGAGTGTCGAGTATAGTGTTATTACAAAGAAAATACCTATGAATATGCCTACCGTGACTAATATCGCACTTAGTGGAATCGCAAAGCTTATATTTTCTTGCAAACGCAATAATGAACCAAGTGCAAGGAAGAATAATTTGCTGAAGAGAATACCAACTGCAATGCCTGTACCGGTAGAAAGTAAGCCAATGACCATATTTTCAATAAAAACGAGTTTTTGCAACTGGCGCTTCGTCATTCCGAACAATGAGAATAGACCAAATTCCTTTTTACGAGTTTTCAAAAATGATGTACTTGAATATAGAATGAAAATAAAACTAAACAAAGCAATAATATACAAGCAGTACTCCATACCACTCTTTACTTTTGAAGCCGCCATGATATGTCCACTTGTCACGTCAGGATGTTGGATGAATGCAATATAAATGTAGAATATAGCAACTGAAAAAACACTGCTCAAGAAGAATGCACTATATGAACGCCAATTTTCTTTTACATTTTTAAGCGCGAGGGAACGAAACGTCATCGAAATCGCCTCCTAACAAACTTAATGTATCTAATATTTGTTGGAAGAATACTTGGCGGTTAGAGCCGCGGTGGATTTCTGTAAATGGCTTACCATCTTTAATAAAAATGATTCGTTTGCAATAGCTTGCTGAAAATGGATCATGCGTAACCATTAGTATC
The DNA here is from genome assembly GCA_019113605.1 of Candidatus Paenibacillus intestinavium. GTDB lineage: Bacteria > Bacillota > Bacilli > Paenibacillales > Paenibacillaceae > Pristimantibacillus > Pristimantibacillus intestinavium. The sequence goes on along the minus strand of DXHF01000189.1, from coordinate 272 downwards.
GTAGCATTCATATCCGAATTCATCTGTTGCAATGTATCCATAACATCCTTCGCTGACTTAGAATCTAAGTTTCCCGTAAGCTCATCCGCTAATAATAATGACGGTTTATGAATAATTGCTCGGGCGATTGCCGCTCTTTGCTTCTGACCACCCGATATTTCATATGTGCGCTTATTTAGTAATTCATCAATTTGTAGCAGTTTTACGAGAGGTAGTAGACGCTCCTCGATAACTTTCGGCTTTAACCCTTCCATTACAAGCGGAAGAATAAT
>DXHF01000188.1 GCA_019113605.1 Candidatus Paenibacillus intestinavium | reverse complement strand
CATGTATTAGGCACGCCGCCAGCGTTCGTCCTGAGCCAGGATCAAACTCTCCATTAAGGTGTTTGACTTGCTCATTTTGTTTCGCTTGTTATTAACAATTTCACGGGGTGAAATTGTTAATGGCAGTTCTTTACTCGTTAAACGAGTTATATTTGACGTGTTCCATTTGTTCAGTTTTCAAAGAACTTTCTGTTACCATTGCGGTAACAAGATATTATGTTATCATCTTCTTCAATATAAGTCAAATGCTTTTCAAATTTAGTTTTCAAAGCGTTTTTGACTCGCCGTCCGAAGCGACAAGAAATAATATACCATGCACTCCAGCACATTACAACAAGTATTTTTTGTCAATTCAGGTCTTCATGTTGCCCCATTACTATCTATACACTAGTAACAGTATACAATGCTAGTAATATGAATAACAATCCCCTACATCTTGATTATAATTTAATTAAATTTGTTTTGTAAAATAGCTTGTATAATATTATACGGAACAAAAACTTCATAATAATTAGCCCGCCATTCATAACTTTCCCCTTTGAAACCGGCTTATTACTTGATTTTTTCTATATCGCTTGAATAGAAAAAGCCAGCGAAGAATAAAGTATACTCACTCTGTTCTCACTGGCTTCCGCCTTCATCATCACTTTATATAATGATTATTAGTAGCGCGTGCCATATGTAAGCTACTTTACTCGATTACATTAACATCTCTAGCACTACTGCTTCATCGTCAATAATTTGAATACCTAGATCTTGCGCCTTCGTAAGTTTACTACCAGCCTTTTCTCCAGCAATAACGATATCGGTCTTTTTGGAGACACTACCTGTCACCTTAGCACCACAAGCTTCAAGACGTTTAGATAGATCATCACGACTTAATGTCGGAAAAGCTCCCGTAATGACGACCGTTTTGCCGAAGAATGGATTATCCTCTGAAGCTACCGTAACAGTTTCCTCCATCTCAGCCTTTACGCCCGCTGCGATCATAGACAGAATACTTTGCCTTGCTATATCATCCTGGAAGAAGCTAACGATACTTTCAGCTACGATTGCACCAACATCTTGCAATTGGATTAGTTCATCTACAGTCGCATTCATGACAGCTTCAAGACTACGATAATGCTCAGCTAATGTTTTCGCAGTCGCTTTTCCTGTATTGGATATACCAAGCGCGTACAAAAACGATGCTAGCTCACGCTCTTTCGATTTTTCAATCGCTTCAAGTAGATTATTCGCCTTCTTCTCGCCAAAACGATCTAATGAGATAAGCTCATCGAATGTTAATCGATACAGATCAGCAGGATCTTTCACATTACAATCTATATATAACTGCTCCGCGGTCATAATGCTGAGCGATTCGATATCCATTGCATCACGCGAGGCAAAATGAGTAATGCGACCGATTAATTGTGGCGGACACCCTAATTTATTATTACAAAATAGATGTGCACCACGCTGCTCCAGCAAAGATTCGCATGCAGGGCAAGCCGTTGGGAAGACGATCTCCTCACCTCGGTCCTCATCTACTTTACCTAATATTTCAGGAATTACATCATTAGAACGGCGAATAGCTACAAGCGTACCTAGTGCATGCTTGAGATTTTTCCGCTCGATATCGCCCATATTGTTCAACGTGCAGTTTTGTACCGTTACGCCAGCTAGTTCAACTGCTTCTACTTTAGCAACAGGTGTTATTTTACCGGTACGTCCAACTTCCCATGAAACAGATAGTAGAGAGGTTTCCGCTTCCTCTGCTTCAAATTTGAAAGCTACTGCCCAGCGTGGAAATTTATCCGTATAACCAAGAGCTTCACGCGTACGCATATCCGTCAGTTTAATAACAGCACCATCAATTAAGAAATCTAGTGTGTTTCGACGCTCTACAAGATCAACTAACTCTTGCTCTAGTTCACTAAGTTCGGATGCATAGTATACATAAGGATTAACTTTAAAATGATTCTCTTGCATAAACTGCTGTAATTGACGATGGTTCTCAAAGGAAACCCCTTCTGCATAACCAATATTATATATGTATGCATCTAAGTTACGCTCAGCCGTAACAGCCGGATTCAAATTACGTAATGCACCAGCAGCCGCATTACGTGCATTTTTCAACGGTTCAATCGCCGTTTCATTGTATTTCGCCAAGCTTGATAGCGCCATAATCCCTTCACCCTGCACTTCAATAATGCCGTTAGTGAAAGGTATCGATAGCGGAATCGAGCGAATCGTTTTCACCTGTGCAAGAATTGCTTCACCTACCGTACCATTACCTCGCGTAGTAGCTTGAACAAGCATTCCTTCATCATAAGTAAGGTTTAGTGAAAGCCCATCGAATTTCAATTCCATGACATAGGATGGCTCGGGTAGCTGTTGCTCCGGATTTTTGGCATTATAATCAGCAATAGCCCGCTTCGTTTTCGTCTCCCATGCATGTAGTTGTTCTAGATTTTGCGCTTTATCTAAACTCCATAATTTTGCTAAATGCTTATGCTGTTCAAATCCAGACAAAATTTCCCCACCCACGCGCTGTGTCGGCGAATGCGGTAGCTTCTCTCCTGCCTGTTGCTCCAATGCAACTAATTCATCATATAGTTTATCGTACTCCGCATCACTTACTGTCGGTGCATCCAACGTATAATAACTATAATTGAGCTTATTCAATGTCTCAATTATAAGCTCCATTCGCATCTGAGCTTGTATCATCGACATACCATCTCCTTACTATATGAGTATTCACAAAAAGCTGGCTTTCAGAACCGAGAAGATGATGCGCTACTTGAGGAAGGAGGAAACGCAAATGTACGTTATTGGTACATGCGTACCTACAATGTTTCAACAAGAAACACACAGCGGAAGCTTATGCTAACTTCCCAAGTTCGCTTCATATTCGATGACGATTAACCTGCCTGCTTCACTTCGTTATCAAAGTCCGCTTTATACTTTCTTAATGGGCGCAAAGCTGGCTAGCAGCTTCTTAATACCTACTGGTGCAGGAAAAGCAATTTGTAGTTCCATATCGTTATCTTTCCCCTTCACCGATACAACCGTACCTTCGCCCCATTTACCATGAGCAACTCGATCTCCAGACTTATAGCTAACTGGTCCATCCTCATTAGACTGCGATGAAGCCGCCTTTTTCGCTGCTTCCAGCCCAGACGTTACCGTTACAGTACTTCTTCCGCCAGTCGAACTACTAATACCTTGGCTACGCGAACTACCATAACCAAAGCCCAATTGCTGTGAACCTGCGCTCGTGCGAGCTCCACTATTATATCCGCCGCTAATACTACGAGTATTCCCACCATTAGGCGATACAATCTCTCGTACATCTTCAGGAATTTCTTTCAGAAAACGCGACGGCATATTAAATGCTGTTCGGCCAAACAATGTTCTCATCTTAGCTGAAGACAGATATAGCTGCTCCTCCGCACGAGTGATACCTACATAAGCAAGTCTACGTTCTTCCTCTAACTCCTCATTATCTGTTAAGGCGCGAGAATGCGGAAATACCGTTTCTTCCATCCCAACAATAAATACGACAGGGAACTCCAATCCTTTGGCGCTATGCATCGTCATTAGAATAACGGTATCTTGTGACTTATCTTTCTCTTCTTCATCATCGTTCATCGAATCAATGTCTGCAATCAAAGCAAGATCGGTAAGAAACGAGACTAGTGTACGGTCATCATTACGTTGTTCAAAATCCATCGTTACTGATAGAAACTCTTCAATATTTTCAACTCTGGTCGTAGACTCGATCGTATTTTCACGTTGCAGCTCTAATTTATACTCGGACATTTCGAGAACTTTCTCTGTTAATTCCGTTACAGTAAGCTCATCAACAGCAGCACTAAGCTTGGATATCATATTATAGAAGGAAATAAGCTGTTCTCTCGTTTTCCCTTTAACATCGACAAGATCAATATTACTTAACACTTTATAAATGGATGTCCCTTGGGCAGCAGCTGCAGCGGCAAGCTTAGCAACTGTAGTATCACCAATACCACGCTTCGGTACATTAATAATACGCACAAGACTAATATCATCATCAGGATTAGATATTAGACGGAGATATCCCAAAATATCTTTAATCTCTTTACGATCGTAGAACTTGATCCCGCCGACAATCTGATAAGGGATTTCCGACTTAATTAATGTTTCCTCTATTAAACGTGACTGCGCATTCGTACGATAAAGAATCGCATGATCACTATATTTACGAGTGCCAGCCATATTTTTCTGGATGACTCCGGTGACGAAATAACCTTCTTCACGATCACTTTCAGCAAAGTAAACGGAAATTTTATTACCTTCACCTTGATCTGTCCATAAATTTTTCGCTTTACGACCACTATTGAGTGCAATAACAGCATTGGCTGCATTAAGAATATTGGCAGAAGAACGATAATTTTGCTCTAGCATAATCGTTTTCGCTTCGGGGTAATCATCTTCAAAGTTCAAAATATTCGAAATATCAGCACCGCGCCAACGATAGATTGAC
>DXHF01000187.1 GCA_019113605.1 Candidatus Paenibacillus intestinavium | reverse complement strand
TTAATATGATTCAATATAATCTGCTTATCGTTCTCTGTGTCGCACTTGTGATGTGCTTTCAAAGTAATTTATTCTTTAATTCAGTCCTAGATAAGTCAACGAGAAAGAAGAATAGAGTTGTTTACTTTATCATATTCGTAGTCCTTGATTTCATATATTTGACGGTTAATATGAATACTATTGTATCCTCGATCCTCGCGTTGGTGATGATATTTAGTTTGGCGCAAGCTTATCGAGTAGAGTTAAAAACAAAGATTATTTTTACGGTACTTTATGCTGTTTTAATGACTATCGTTAATGTGATAACCATTTATATTTTTTATGAGATAGACTCCGTTGACTTAAGCACCGTTGATCCTACCTATGTACAAGCTCAATCTCCTTTTATTAAGGCCATATTACTCAGTTGCATTATCATGTTTGCTGTTATTCAGATTATACGACTGATAGCTAAACGCAGGAGCTTCTCTATACATTATCGTTACTATATTATACTTATGATCGTCCCCGTCATAAGTATATATCAGCTTCATGTTCTAACGAGTTACAGTGAAAAAAATATGTATTATTTTATTTCCATTATTGGATATCTTGTCATAAATGTGGGTATTATCTATATATTCGATAATATTATTGATAAAGTTCTATTCATGCATGAGAACGCTCAATTGCAGCAGCAAATGGATTATCAAGATGCGAACTACGAGAAAACGGTGCACAGCTTCAAATCGATAAAGAGAATTATGCATGATACGAACCAGCAGTTTCTCTATATAGAAGAGTGTATTAACCGACATGAATTAGCAGCGGCAAGGGAGCATATTAAGGTCACATTGAATAAAGTCGAAGGAGCCTATCATAGGGTGAATACAGGCAATCTAGTGATAGATGCTCTTGTCACCAACATGCTTAATATCGGCGAGGCGAATGGCATAAAAATAAATACAAAGATAAGCCTATATTCGCACGAATTAAATATTGATAGATATGACTTATGTGTCGCGCTAGGTAATATGTTGGATAATGCCGTAGAAGCATCTAAGAAGGTCAAAATTGCTGAGGATAGATATATACTTATTAAAATACATTCAAATGAATCTGCCCTATTTATTCATATACTTAACCATATGGAAAATGAAGTAGTCCATTTGCATAGCCAAAAAGTAAACCCAGAATTTCATGGCATCGGCTTAACAAATATTTCTAGAATCTGCGACAAGTATGGTGGGAATATGACTATAGAAACGCAACATAAAGTTTTTAATAATATGGTGCTCATCCCATTTTAGAAGAACAATCCTTAGACAACATGCTGTTTAGGGATTGTTTTTTTCGTTTCAGGGTGTTTTTTGTAATACAATCTTTCGTCAGAGTATGATTCAAACAGTGTCGTATGGTTTATTTAGTAATATAAATGAATGATGAAAAGGTGGAATTAATAATGGCAAATGTTACAGTTGGTAATGAAAATGGTACTCCGATTCAGCTTCACTTCGAGGATATCGGTTCGGGAAAACCGGTCGTACTGATCCATGGTTGGCCGCTTAGCGGAAGGTCATGGGAGAAACAAGTGCCTGCTCTGATGGCAGCCGGCTATCGCGTGATCACGTATGACCGCCGCGGGTTCGGGCAGTCGTCTCAGCCTTGGCAGGGATATGACTACGATACATTCACAGCTGATCTGCATCAATTGATCCTGCATTTAGATCTTCAAGATGTGACACTTGTGGGCTTCTCGATGGGTGGTGGCGAGGTTGCACGCTACATCGGCACATACGGAACGGAGCGGGTGTCCAAGGCAGTATTAGCAGGGGCGGTTCCACCATATCTATACAAATCTGCGAATAACCCAGATGGCGGGTTTGATGATGCGGCAATTAAGGGGTTACAAGACGGAGTGAAGATGGATCGACTTGCGTTCCTGGAGGATTTCACGACTACGTTTTTCGCTTCGGGAGATAGAACTGACTTGGTTAGCGAAGCGTTCCGCTTATATAATCGAGATATCGCGGCTTTCGCATCCCCGAAAGGCACACTCGAATGCATATCGGCGTTCGGATACACGGATTTTCGTGACGATTTGTCGAAGTTCAATGTGCCAACACTGATCATTCATGGCGACTCGGACGCAATCGTACCGATTGAAATCAGCGGACAAAAGGCGCATGAGCAGATTGCCGGTAGCCAGCTTGTTGTGATCGAAGGTGGCCCTCACGGTCTTAATGCCACGCATGCTGAGGAGTTCAATGAAGCTTTGCTGCAATTCTTGAAAGGTTGAGTATTCAATAAGAAACCGCGCTCCTGAAAGGGCGCGGTTTTGAAACAAAGAGGAGAACGAATCGAATGACGATCAGTACTTTGGATGCTGCCTTACAGGAAATTACTGCGGCAACGCCGATCGAGGCGCATAATCTTCTTCAAGCATTCATTAAGGAACAGCAAAGCTCAGGCTTGGCAAACGGTTTGCCTGTTGGCGGTAAAGCAAAGGATTTCGTATTGAAAGATACGTTTGGCAGGGAAGTTTCGTTATATGAAGAGTTATCGAAGGGACCAGTTGTCCTGACGTTTTATCGAGGTAGCTGGTGCCCGTACTGCAACCGCCAATTGCGAGCATATCAAGAGGTCTTGCCAGACATTCAGGCACTCCAATCTCAACTGATCGCGGTCAGTCCACAATTACCAGACTCCACGCTTTCCTTCAAAGAGAAGGCCGAGCTGGAGTTTCAGGTCCTTAGCGATCCGAACGGCCTAGTGACTGGAGCATATCGGCTACTGTACGATGTACCAGACCCGCTGAAACAGTTGTTTCTAGCAATGAACATAGATCTAAAGGAATACAACGGGACGGACCATTGGATTCTCCCCATTCCAGCAACGTTTATGATCGATGAACATGCAATTATTCGTTCGGCTTTCGTCACTCCGGATTTCATGCAAAGGATGGAGCCTGAAGAGATTATACGAGAACTGCGGTCGCTATAATAAATAAAGTAGAGACATACTATCCAAACACGGAAATTTGGAAGATCTTAAAAAAACAATCCCCAAACGGCATTGAAGTGCT
>DXHF01000186.1 GCA_019113605.1 Candidatus Paenibacillus intestinavium | reverse complement strand
GGTTCTTAGCATCCTGGCATGCTTGATCGAGGTACGAAAACAAGCGATGACCTGGCTTAATCCATACTTGATGGGTTCTGTACATGGACGTTGAATCGGACAAAATTTCACCTCCTTTCAGTCTGAAATACGAATGCACGTTCCCTATTTATTATACCTCTTAGAATGTAGGAAAGGAAGAATATGTTGTGGGATTATTCAAGAAATCGCCGATTCACCTCTCCGCTTATAGAAGTGGAAGTCCTCTCGGCGAAAAATTGATAGATTTGCTATGCATACTTCTTTTGCTCGATAGCTTCCAGCATAAGTCCAAGCAAAATAAATCCTGTATCCGTATAATAAAATTGTTGCCCTGGAAGTCCTACAGGCTCTTGGTTTTCTCTAGTAAATGCAAGCAATTTTTCCGGAGTAAATGAAAGGTCCGGATTAGTCGTAATCATTGCTAATAGTGGTTTTCCGCTTGTTACAGGACCTTCGAAATAATCACCAACTCCCGACGTATGACTCAGTAATTGTTGCAACGTTACTTGATCTTTATAATCTATGCCGTCTATTACAAATAATCCCTTTAGAATGTCATCAGCTAGCCAAGAACTGATTTTATCGTCATAGCTAATTTTCCCTTCGTCAACTAACATACCATAGATAGCAGCACACATCGTTTTACCTATGCTGGCTGAATGATATTGACTATCAAATTGAACTGGTTGTTCTGACAATTTATTTTGCGTACCAACTGCAAATTGTTCAAAGTAGCCTGTTTGATTGGATTGAATGGTCAATAAGACGCTAGATAGCGAATCGTTGTTCTCTACTATTTTGGTTAAATGTTTTTCGATTTTTTCATTAACTGCCTCTTCCGATATCGGTCTATTCATAATCGCTATTATTCCCAATCCAATGCCAACTACAATAATCATACAGACGATTACTCTCAAAGTTATCTTCTTCATATGACCCACCTTTCGCTTCATGTACTTATACATTAATCTAAGCGGTGAGTGTAGATTTAGATACGCTTTTAAGCTAAGCGGTCAAAATTCAAGGTTAAGAAGACTTTCTAGATGTCTAACCATAGGTAAGTAAGTATAATTATTAGGCTGAATAAGCAGAATAGTAAAGGTCAGGGCATTGTTCCTTATCTCATTGCATTTTCAGCGTTTTTCAATTAATTACGTTCTTCCAAAAAAAATCTCTTGCTTGCTCCTCTCTATCCTGCTATTATGAGAAAGAATAAATTTTGGAAAGCTAATATTCAAAGCATGTAGGATCTTTCCAAGCAGATAACCTTTGACCACTTCTAATCAAGAAGTTATGGCCATACGGACAGCCCGGTCAAATGCCGATTGGCAACTTTAGTTGCCTTATTGATTGAGTTAAAAGCTCAAATTTTATAAGTTGGTTACTTTACAACCAGTGCATATGCACATAACTTGTGAAACGGTCAATAAGAGTGGTAAAAGTAATTATTTGCTATATAGACTCTGATCCTAACATGATATATTCGAATATTAAGAACCTTTCCATGAAACTATACGTTTGATGACTGACGAGCACGCAAGAAGTTTGTCTAGTCATATTTATTGGGACTATCTTATTATTTATATATATCAAGCAAGTGTGGTGCGCATCGTGCGTGTTTCGCTTGCTTTTTTTGTTGCCGTTTTTACATTTATACAAATTCATTTAGGATAGGAGATCGAATGATGGGAAAAGCACTAGTCATTGGCGCCGGTGGCGTAGCATCAGTAGCAATTCACAAATGTGTTCAAAACAGTGAGGTTTTTCAAGAAATCTGTATCGCGAGTCGTACTAAATCCAAATGCGATGATCTGAAAGCAAAATTGGACGGCGGTAAAGTCAAAATTACGACTGCACAAGTTGATGCAGACAATGTAGATGAGCTAATCGCTCTAATTAACGAAGTTAAACCGGATATCGTCATGAACCTAGCTCTGCCTTACCAAGATTTGACGATTATGGATGCTTGTCTGGCAACTAAAACGAACTATATGGATACGGCAAACTATGAGCCAGAAGATACTGCGAAATTCGAATATAAATGGCAATGGGATTACCGTGAGCGCTTTGAAAAAGCAGGAATTACTGCACTTTTGGGTAGCGGATTCGATCCAGGCGTAACTGGCGTATTCTCTGCTTATGCATTAAAACATTATTTTGATGAAATCGAATATATTGACATTTTGGATTGCAACGGTGGCGATCACGGCTATCCGTTCGCAACTAATTTCAACCCAGAAATCAACATTCGTGAAGTATCCGCTAATGGACGCTACTGGGAAAATGGTGAATGGATTGAAACGAAACCGATGGAAATTAAGCGTGAATATAACTTCGCTGAAGTCGGTCAAAAAGATATGTACTTGTTATACCATGAAGAGCTTGAGTCTCTTGCACAAAACATGCCTGGCCTGAAACGTATCCGTTTCTTCATGACTTTCGGACCAAGCTATCTTATGCACTTAAAAGCGCTTGAGAACGTAGGAATGACTTCCATCGAACCAATCGAATACGAAGGAAAACAAATCATTCCACTTCAATTCTTGAAAGCTGTATTACCAGACCCAGCTTCCCTTGGACCTCGTACAGTAGGCAAGACGAACATCGGCTGTATCTTCAAAGGTAAAAAAGATGGCCAAGATAAAACGTACTATGTATACAATATTTGCGACCACCAAGAATGCTATAAAGAAGTTGGATCTCAAGCCATCTCTTATACAACTGGCGTTCCGGCTATGATCGGTGCAGCTATGCTTATGACTGGAAAATGGAATAAACCAGGCGTATTCAATATCGAAGAGTTCGATCCAGATCCATTCATGGAGGAGCTAAACAAATGGGGACTTCCATGGGTAGAGGACTTTAATCCTGTCCTTGTTGACGCATTGCCTGAGGAAGCTAAAAAACCGGAGTTGGTTCGCTAACATGAGGTTTGAAGATTTACCGACACCCTGTTTTGTAGTCGATGAAGCACTCATCGAAAAGAACTTAAATATCCTAAACGGCGTTATGCAGCGTACGGGAGCCAAAATCTTACTTGCGCAAAAAGCTTTTTCCATGACTGCTATGTATCCGCTCATTGGAAAATATTTGAGCGGCACGACTGCAAGTGGTTTATTCGAAGCACGTCTAGGTCACGAAGAAATGGGCAAAGAAAATCATGTCTTTGCTCCTGCCTATCGTGAGGATGAAATCGAAGAAATTATTGAGATTTGTGATCATATTATTTTTAATTCCTTTTCCCAGCTGGAAAAGTATAAAGCAAAAGCTCTTGCTGCTGGTAGAAAAATAGGAGTTCGCATCAATCCAGAATGCTCAACACAAGAAGGACATGAAATCTATGACCCTTGTGCGCCAGGTTCAAGATTTGGAGTGAAGCTAGAGGATTTCCGTCCTGAGTTACTTGAAGGCGTTTCGGGACTGCATTTCCATACCCTTTGTCAGCAGAACTCGGATGATTTGGAGACAACGCTTAATGCCGTCGAAGACAAGTTCGGACCATGGTTATCCCAAATGGAATGGATCAACTTCGGTGGCGGTCACCATATTACTAGAGAAGACTATGATATTCCGAGACTCGAAGCTTGTATTACGCGAATGCAGCATAAATACGGCTTGGAAGTGTACATTGAGCCTGGAGAAGCTATTGCGCTCAATGCGGGATACCTGGTCACTTCCGTACTGGATATTAATAAGAACGGCATCGAAATTGCTATTGTGGATACTTCGGCGACATGTCATATGCCGGATGTCCTGGAAATGCCTTACCGTCCGCCACTATTCGGTTCAGGCGAAGCTGGCGAGAAGTCTTACACCTATCGTCTTGGCGGTCCGACCTGTCTTACAGGCGATGTAATCGGGGACTACTCCTTCGATCAGCCCTTAAAGAACGGCGACAGATTAGTGTTTGGCGATATGGCGATCTACTCCATGGTCAAAACTAATACCTTCAACGGCATGCCACTGCCGGCAATCGCGTTGCAGGACAAAGACGGTAATTGCCGTGTCGTTCGTGAATTCGGCTATGAAGATTTTAAGATGCGACTAGCGTAATCAAATGGGCACCCGATTGGGTGCCTTTTATATTTTGCGATAATATGATAGTCGTTAAGTATTCGAGTTATTCAGATGATATTCACGCAGTTCTTTTTGAAAACGAAGAAACGGACTAGATAAAACTTTAATATTTCTTTCAATTTTAATTTGCTTTTTCGGATCATGCTTACAATCATTCAATCGATCAATGTTTTTATCTATTTTCTCTCGAAGCGTTATGATGAATCCAATCGCTATATGCTTTGTTGCTATCTCATCTAGATCGGTCGCTAGAGCTTCACTCAGATTTCGAATACTCTGCATCTGTAACTGCTTATCCACGAAAAAAAACTCTGGCGTGAAATCCTCACGAAAGCTTTGGCCTGGTACTTGTCTCCAAAAATCATCCCATTCCTTCAGGAGTCCTGTCGCATACAATAAGTATTTTAGAAATCCGCACAACCATGCCGTGCAACTTGTATTACGTTTTTCACATCCAATTCCATTTGCAAGAAAGTGACAACCATTACAACAGGAACCCCCATTCATGATACATACCTTACAAATCAAATCAGTTCCGGCCTCATTTAAAGCATCAACGCCAATCTTGATGACCGTCTGTCTGCTCATTAAGTTTGGCATTTCATCCACCTCTCACACGGAAAATCAAATATTCAAAAGTTTGAATATAAACAGCATTATAATTCATATTCACCTAAATAACAAATGATGCTCTGCAGTTTATTGCTTTATCCACGAAGGATGATTCGAAATATGCTATTATATTCATATATTCAAAAGTTCAGTTTATTAAGGAGCATGTGCTATGAACCAGCGTCAAAATATTCAACATTTTAAATCTGACTTTTTTAAAGCGTTAGCTCACCCGATGAGAATTCAAATACTTGAAGTTCTAAGCGAAGGTGATCGAAACGTTAACGAATTACAAAGCATTTTAGGTTCGGAAGGTTCTGCCGTTTCTCAGCAGCTATCCGTACTGAGAAATAAAAATGTAGTCAGTGGCATAAAAGATGGTACCTCAGTGATATATTCATTAAGAGATCCACTCATTAAAGAACTGTTAATTGTTGCGAAACAGATATTTGACAATCATCTCGTCGATGCGATTTCACTACTTGAGGTCATTCGAAATGAGAAGTAATCACTGAAACAAGGGCATCCATGAGCAATTTCAAGGAGAACCTTGTTTTTTCCCTTTTTATACACATTTTCAGGGGAAGAACTCAGATTTTTGCGTTTGACACTTACCAGTTTTCAGGAGTATATTTTAAATATTCAAATAATCAAATATATAAGAATAGAAGGTATTCAGATGAAATGGACGGGAAGATATAAAGAATATCACGCAGCCGCCTTTCGTAAAGATCTTATTTCAGGGTTAATCGTTGGAATTATCTCCATTCCATTAGGGATGGCGTTTGCTATTGCCTCCGGGGTTAAGCCCGAGTATGGCATTTATACAACCATCATTGCCGGCATTATAATTTCTTTGCTCGGAGGATCTCGATTTCAAATTGGTGGACCTACAGGTGCTTTTATCCCCATCCTTTTCGCAATCGTCCTACAGTATGGTTATGAAAATTTATTAATTGCCGGATTTTTTGCAGGTATTATTCTTGTTGTCATGGGAGTATTAAAACTTGGCGCATTGATTAAATTTATCCCTCGTCCCGTAACAATCGGGTTTACAACCGGGATCGCCGTCATCATTTTCAGCGGTCAAATTGCGAACTTTTTGGGACTTAACGATATTGAGAAACACGAGAATTTTCTTCCTAACGTGAAAGAAATTGTGACACATCTCGCATCTATTAATATCTATAGTGTTATAACGGCAATAATCTGTTTAGTAGCAGTCCTACTCTCGTCGAAATTTCTACCTAAAATACCCAGTTCATTAGTGGGACTTCTCGCATCAAGCGTAATAGCTGTCTTGTTTTTCAAAGGACATGTAGCAACGATCGGCTCTTCATTCGGAGCGATCCCTAGCACACTGCCCCATTTTCAATTCCCTGAAATAACTTGGGATCGAATAACTATGTTAATTCAACCTGCGCTTATTATTGCTATGTTAGGAGGTATAGAGTCATTGCTATCGGCTGTGGTCGCAGACGGAATGACTGGTACTCGCCATAACAGTAATCGCGAACTTATTGGGCAAGGTATCGCGAACATTGTGACGCCTCTATTTGGAGGAATTCCGGCTACTGGAGCCATTGCACGAACAGCAACCAATATTAAAAATGGGGCTATGTCGCCGTTTTCAGGCATCATACATAGTATTGTTGTTTTTCTTGTACTCATTTTATTTGCTCCATATGCTTCTAATATCCCACTTGCAAGTATGGCTCCTATTCTAATGCTTGTTGCCTGGAATATGAGTGAGCGCAAAGAATTTACACATATTCTAAAAACAAAAACAAGCGATTCTTTGGTACTGTTAATTACCTTTTTACTAACCGTATTTACTAATTTAACAACGGCTGTTGAAGTCGGCTTAATCTTGTCTGTACTTTTATTTGTAATGCGAATGAGTCAATTATTGAAAGTAGTTAAAGTTTTACCTGATTCAACCGTCAAACATGAGAAAGTAAAAGCTTACATGGTTAGCGACGATCATAATTGTCCTCAGATCAGTATTTTCACCCTTGAAGGACCACTGTTCTTTGGTACCGCAAATATATTAGAGAAGTCAATTATAGACACGATCCTCCTCGGACCCAAAGTTTTACTTTTACGTATGTCGAAAGTTCCCTATGTAGATACGACAGGAGGGGCCAAGCTAGTCCGAATAGTGGGGGACTTAGAGAATTTGGACGGAATCGTCCTTATCTCTGGAATTAAACCACAGTCTGTGGAAGTATTTAAGAAAACAGGATTGTATTCGCTTATCGGAGAGGATCACTTTTTTGAGCATACCGGTGAGGCAATTGATTACGCATTAACTCGACTGGATCTTAACAAATGTTTGGGTTGCAAACATTTTGCATTCCATGAATGCGAGACAATGTCGAAAAAAATTCAACTAGAAGAATGTTAAAGCAGCCATTATAACTTGTTACAGGGTTACCAGTTGCGATAACACTTTCAATAACTGCAGTATCATCGTATGCAAGGGAACCCTCAAACTCCAACGTATCATTGTCAGTCCATACTACATTATTTGCATTGATGTATAATCCCATTTTAAAACAAAAAAACTGTAGGAAAACTAATCTTCACTAGTTTCCTACAGTCTGAAGCTCTTAAGAAAATTTAAATCTATTATTTAACAGTTTCTAGTAATCTAGCAATAATTGTTGCAAATTCTGCTCTCGTAATATCTTTTTCCGGCTTAAATGTACCGTCTGCATAGCCTGTAATTATTTTTTTGGATGCGAGTGCATCAATGTATGCATAGGACCATGCTTTTCCATTAACATCTTTGAATGACGTATTTCCAGCACCTGTTAACTTAAAGGCTCTAGTGATTAGTGCCGCTAACTCACCACGACTAATCTTATCATCTGGACGGAATGTTCCATCACTATATCCATTCATTAAGCCTGATTGAGCTGCTGCACCGATAAATGCATTCGCCCAGTGTGTTGAAGATACATCTATAAAGCTACTTACTTGTCCATCAAGTCCCATGTAAGTTGTAATTACTTTAATCGCTTCAGCGCGAGTTAAACCTGAATCTGGACGGAATGTTCCATCGGAGTAGCCCGTTAGTAATCCCTTAGCAACAAGGACGTCAATGCTTGATTTGGCCCAATGATTGGTTGTATCATCAAAACTAATCACTTCTTGAGGCGGAGTTGGTTCTGGCGTTGGCGTTTGTGTTGGTTCAGGTGTTGGTGCGGGTGTTGGCGCTGGTGTTGGAGGAGTTACTTCTCCATTATCTGTGCCTGGACCAGGATTAACTGGGCTTGAAACGTATTGAAGTGCTGGAACAAATGTTGTAAGTAGTCTAGCTTGACTTTGTTGCTCAAGAGCATAGCCCATACCTAAAACTTTCGCATCATCCCATGCTCTACCAACAAGTTGCATAGAGATAGAATATCCGCTATTATTCGTGCCTACAGGTACAACTACGGTAGGTAGACCAACATTTGACGTTAATACGCCCGTTCCACGGTCAGAACTTAATTGAGAAGCTGCTGCGTCATTGTTATATACGTCACTAATAAATCCTGCGTAAACAACAGCATCAACGTCATTCTCGTCCATCCACACCTTAATAACTTCCTTATAGTCCGTTCTATACTTAATATAATCTAGTACAGCCTGTTCAGTCATACGAGTTGGAGCACTATATCCTCTTTGGTTATAAATAAGCACCTTATCTGAAGCTAATACACTTGCCCCATCAATGTAAGGGAAATCATCGTGCAGTTCAATATAGCGAGCCCAACCTTCAGTAGATCCATTAATACCTGATGGACGACTTGGTCCTGATGGTACTGCAGTCATTTCAACCATTGTCGCACCAGCTGCTTCAAGCTCTGAGAACTTATCCATTACTGCTTGTCCAGTATCATCATCTGCAAATGAAGATACAAAGGATGCCGGAATATATCCGATTTTCTTACCCTGCAATGCATCAGCATCTAGAGATTCCTTCCAGTCAGCTGGACGCTTATTATCTGCATCGGCTGTTACTGTAAAGATATCCTGTAGATCTGTACCCGTTGTAGCATTCAACATAATAGCTAGGTCTGTTACCGTTTTGGCAATTGGGCCTGCATAATCTTGTCCCCAAGTAAGTGGCATTACCCCAGTAGCACTTGCCATACCGTCAGTACCACGGAAGTTTGTTAAGCTAGCACCTGTACTTGGTGCATATAGAGACACTCCTGTTTGCGATCCCATTGCTGCTGCTGCAAAATCAGCTGCAACCGATACTGCTGATCCACCACTTGAGCCAAAAGATGTCTTTGATGGATATAGCGCATTCCATGTTTGCTGCCAGCCACTCTCACTAAAGCTTCCGCTATTAGCAAACTCAGAAGTATTTACTTTACCAATAATTACAGCTCCAGCTTCTCTTAACTTAGCAACTTGGAATGCATCGGAATTAGGTTGCCAGCCTTCGAGAGCTTTTGTACCACCTGTAGTAGGCATATCCTTTGTATCATAAATATCTTTAATCGCAATTGGAATACCTAGTAGATCACCTGTTGCACCTTTTTTACGAGCATTGTCAGCAGCTTTTGCTTGTGTAAGTGCAGTTTTAGATACATGTAAGAATGAATGTAAACCTAATTGGCCTTCATCGTATGCTTTGATTCTATCTAAATATGCTTGAGTAATTTGTACAGAAGTCGTTCTACCATTAATCATATCCTGCTGTATGTCTACTATTGATTTATTAGTAACATCATATGAGGATGAAGTCACAAATTGTTGGATTATAGGGGCCTTTGGAATAACTAGCTTATCTTCAGTATCAATCCCCTCTATAGCAGATATATCCCAGTTGCTTATTGAACGAATCTGAGCGTTTGTTAATCCAGTTACATCTAGCTGACTATTAAGTTCATCTAGCATAGTAACCATATTTTCTAACCCTGCTTCGCCAGCTTCTCCAACTTGTACATAATGTACTAGAGATTTTGACTCCCCTGGCTCAATGTTTAATGTATTAATGAATCCGTAAAAATTCGCATCATTGCCAGACTCAGCTAATGGTGTTGTGAATGGATCTTTTTGCTGATTACCTAGACTAGTTAATCCATTATCAAATGGATCTGGCGACCCTACTACGATACCTAGTGGCTTATTATTTCTAGCATCGCTATCTACAACAATCCAAGAATCATCCGTAGTTACCTCTAGATCGTCTGAAGACGTTGCTTTTACTTGTGCAGCATTTGTTGTAGTACCATACCCTACAGAGCCACCGAAAGATACATCTACCATTACAGCTTCCTTATCAATATTAGTGAATATATCAAAGAATCTCGCTCTATTATTTACTCTATCAACATACACCTCACGAGTAATTAATACATTTCCTAGATTTACAGATTGAGTCGAAGTGAATGTATTAGTCCCATCGAATTTCATGTTAAATCCACGCATCATTTGGCCATTCATCAGCGAAGCTGAAGGGGATGACACTTTAACAAAGATATTACCGAAGCCCTGTACTTGTGTAGTACCGACTGTACGTAAGCTTCCTGTGTCTAAGCTAGGAGCAAAAGCGTCATGAATCTCCCATACTGTGCCACTTTCTGAAGTTACTCGAGTTAGAGCATCAGCTGTTTGAATTGGAATTACTCCCGATGCAATTACAGATAAAGCTATGGAAGTAGCTATAACCTGCTTTTTACCCCAATTATTTTTTGCTGATGAATATTCAGAACGATTGGAACCAGAATGATTTCCTTTGGATTTACGTAGACGTTTTAATTTACCCATTACGACTCATCTCCTTTTATTTGATGTAAGGAAATATAACATCATAATAATATTTAGTCAATAATTTTAATGTTTTTTTATTACAAATGATAATTAACGAAAATAATAGCATAAAACATCACTAATCATGACATATAATACGGTTATTCCAAAATTTATCTAACTTTAGTTGTTATGTATCTTCACAAAACAATTTATAACTTTTGCATTAGCTTATATTTTTCAAAAAAAAGAAGACAAGCCCTCTCCTAAGAGAACACTTGTCCAATTCGTTATTAAATTTACTCTGCTGTTCCTTGGGTTACTCCGTGGATATAGGTTAATGGTGAAGTATCCAATGCCCCTTGTCCCGGATTATAAGTAAAGAAGTACTCAAGAGTATCCCCAGTTTGCAAATTATTTACCGGATAGGTGTAGTTACCGTTTCCTATCGAAGTCATAGCTACGTTCTGCTGTTGACCATTATTTAATTTATAGTGTAAATCTGCAAACGTTGCGCCATTCACATAAAACATTACGTCATTGCCTATTTTCTTCAGCCCACGCACCGTATCACCGATGACAATAACCGTAGATGCAGCAGGTATAACAGTAATGGTGGAGGTAGCTACTTTATTTCCATCAACTGTTGTAGCCGTAACTGATGTCGTGCCTGTAGTAATTCCCGTCACCACCCCACTCTGATCCACTGAAGCAACGCCAGCATTGGAGACAGACCATGTTACCTGTTTGTTTGTCGCATTAGACGGTGCAACACTAGTAGTTAACTGTACATTTTGTCCGACTTCCACCTGTGTAGTGGACTGATCTAAAGTCACACCGGTAACTGGAATATTTTCAGGATTCTCACTGTTGCTTTCCTTATACACACGCACATAATCCACTTGCATCGTTGCAGGGATATCCGCGGGATCTGGAGACAGAAGACCGTCAAAGTACCCGCCGACAGCTAAATTCATAATAAGATAGAAAGACTGATCAAAGGGGGCATCAGGATCGTTAGGTGCACCTGCGGAATTCCATTGATCACTAGTGACCTTGAAGAAAAACTTGCCATCGACATACCATTTAATATTATCTTCTTCCCAAATCATGGTATACACATGAAAATCATTTGCAAAGGTTTCCCCTTCAGGGAAGTGATATTCACCAGCAAGGTATCTATTCACCGGCCATTGCCCGCCATAGTGTATTGCACCACTAGTAGTGCCCGGCAATCTTCCTTTCGCTTCCATAATATCAATTTCTCCAGATGCTGCCCATGCGCCATAAACAGAATCTTCCGGAAGCATCCAAAGCGCTGGCCAGATGCCATTACCTGTAGGTAATTTGGCACGAATGTCCACTCTACCGTATTGGAGCGAAAGATGACCCTTTGTGTTAAGCTTGCCAGATGAATATTGTGCATATCGACTAGGATCTTGCGGGAAAGATTTTTGCTCGTTCAAAGCTCTTATATTCAGCTTCCCATCCTGTACAAATACATTTTGATTGCTATCTGTATAATGCGCTAATTCCGCATTACCCCAACCCCAACTATGGGGATCGTCACTAATATAGTAGCCTGTTTCATAATTCCATTTGTTCAAATCGAGTGCTGTCCCGTTAAATTCATCCTGCCAGTTAAGTGCCATTCCATCAATAGCTGGATTGCTCGGCGTTCCAATTATAACATCCTCATGATCAGTTACATCAGGACGGGGAGCATTTGGATTGCCGATAAAAGTATAGTAGACAAAATTGTTACCAACACTTCCACCGACTTGCCCATTGGATGGGTAGCCAATCCGAATCTGCATATCCTCCTGAACTGGTTGGAACCAAAGACCATAAATATAGTCGGCCCAATATCCCCACTGATTGGCATCTGACATGTTATTATAGCCACTACCAGAGTAAGAGAATCCACTTTGGCTAGAATTCCCCATATCTACCCATTGTCCGCTGACATTAATCTGGTATACAAAATTTCCAAGCTCAGTGCCTATCGGTGCACCTCCATCAATCTTAGGCAGAGGTACACCTATAACACCGTTGTCATCAGCTGTGAAGCTCGTTCCATCATACGGTGTAATGACATATGAATTTCTTACTGGTACATTAAAGTTAATTGTATAAACTACGCTAGCTGAAGAGGTTTTGGATTCTAATTTTACATTGATAGACTCCGTTACTGTAAACCAGAACCCGCCACCACCTTCTGTAAATTGACCAAAGTTGTTATCATAAATCCAACCGCTAGCTGCATTATTATCTAGATCTATCCATGTGCTGCTATTTACAGGTTTCACATATACCTTCAAATCATCAGCTATAGCTTCATAGATTATTGCCGAGTTATTGTTGAACGTAGGGTACGTGAAGCCTGCACTACCTGTAAAACCTGCTGTAATCTGCGGTCCTTGTGTAGGTGCCATAGCCGTGATCGTCGTTTTGTTTATGTTTTGAAATATAAGTGTATATTCAAGTTTAACTCCATTATTCCCCTTGGAGAACAGCTGAATTTCTGTCGTTGTGGAGAGGGTAAACCAATAGCCATTCATGCCGCCGTCGCTCCAGTGCCCCCAGTTTTGGTTATAGATAAAGCCACTGACACTGTCAATATCGACCCAGTTGCCATTGACTTTAACATTTACACCCAGGTCATTGGAAACATCTGCCCAGCTTGCGGAGCCGCCGTTGAACGTAGGCATGACAAACCCGTAGCTAGCTTGTCCAACCCCTGATTTTGAGATTACAGGTCCATCCGCTGCTGAAAAATAAGCCATAGAGGTGATGGTGCTTCCTGCTGCTTCAGCTGTTTGAACCTTGGACGTTGACATTAGGCCAACGCTTGATAACATTACCACCACTAAAAACAAACTCAATACCCTTTGCTTATACCGTTTGTCCGTATATTTCACCCGCTTCGAATTCATAAATTACCCTCCCTCAATCATTTAATATTTTCATGATTTTTTTCCTTATTTCGCAAGTTCTTTTCTTTGACATACAAAGCATCTGAACATAATATTTGAGTGTGAAAGAAACTATGGAGTGCACCTGTCATCTTGAATCTTAGTAATCAATGTCTCGATATAAACACCGTATGACGCATATAGGTCTTCTCCTTGAGCTTCACCTCCCCTATTATAGAAACCGCTTACATTTGGAGACACCTTTATTTTAACCAATATGTTAAATGGCTGAAAAGGTACAATTGTTTTTGTTATGACCCAATTTTTTGGATTTTGATTGTATTTGCCTTATTTTTTTTAGAGTTACTTCTTTATCTTCCTAATTAGAACATTCGATAGCTTTTCAATTGGGTCTACCTCTATTATTAGTTAGGGAAGAAGATACCGACATAAACAATGGAATTTGGGCAGGAGGAATTACCCCAAAGTCGAAAACATACAAGAAGTTGTACATTTTCGACTTGATTACATAATTTTGAAAGTTAGTGCTTGTTGGAATATACTTTATCTAGAAATTTATCAGCGTCACTATTAAACTTCCAAACCACACCAAACTTATCTACCAACATTCCGAAGCAGGAAGACCAAGGCATTTTTGATAATGGCATGATTACATGACCACCGACAGACAAATTAGAAAAGTAATTTTCCATTGTTTGTTTATCATCAATAACGATACTAATTAGTACATTGTTTCCTTTAACCAACTCGCCTGTTACGTTTTTCATCGAAGGTAGAACATCGGACATCATTATTTTGCCACCAGCGAATTCCAAGGATGACTCCATAATCATATTCGACTCATATTCTGGCAAAGGATAGTTAGGATCTTGTGGAAAATCCTTGAATTTCACTTTTTTCACCTTACTTGAATTCAAAGCTTCTGAATAAAACTCAATGGCTTGCTCAGTATTCCCATCAAAATTCAAATATACAATAGCTGACATTAAAAAACCTCCTTCTTGTAATAAATGGAGTATAAGCTATAATAGGTGACAGCTATGTTGTCACCTATTACATAGCAGTGTAAAATTTTATTGCCTAGCGAGAATTCAATCAGGGAGATAATATGGATAAAATTGAGCGATTAATATCTATCGTAATGATTTTGTTGCAAAAGGATATTGTTTCAACAACCGAGTTCTCACAATTATTTAACGTGTCAAAAAGAACGATTCTGCGTGATATGGAAACTCTCGGTTATTCCAATATACCTATTTATGCTATAAATGGAGTTCACGGTGGTTACGGAATTATGGATGAATACAAAATAGACAAACGACTTTTGAGCAGTAAAGACTTAGAAAATATCTTAACTGCACTAGGTGGACTGGGACAAATTTTATTTAGTGATGAAGTAGAGCTAACTATTAAAAAAATTGATGCGATGATAGGCTCAGCATCCTGGAAAGGTTCAATTCACCTGTCATTTTATGATTGGGAGGGTCGTTCTGAGATTATTCAAACCTTGAACATCTGCCAGAAATCAATATTTAAGAGAAAGTTAGTTACCTTTGATTATATTGATAAAGATGGTATTGCAACATATCGAATTATTGAGCCATATCAGCTTCATTTTAGCGAAATGAGTTGGTATTTGAAGGGGTTCTGTTTACATCGTAAGAGCTATAGAACATTTAAATTGTCCAGAATCGATAATCTTAATATGGATGAACAAACATTTAGCCCTCGAGATTATTTATTAGAACAAGAACATGATGCTAGTTATCAACCGCAATTAGTCGCTATTAAGGCATTAATTCAACCTAGCATAAAAGATCAATTTATTGAAAGATACGGTAGAAAGAGTGTTGAAAACTATAGCAACGACTGTCTTTTAGCAACAATCTATGTTCCTCAGAACAGTGCTGGATTTCAATTTTTAGCAAGTTTCGGTACAAATCTAGAGATAGTAGAGCCGAAAACATATGTTGAAGAATTTCGTAACTATTTACATCAAATGATACATAAATACTCTTAAAAAGATCACTTTAACAATAAGACATTATTTTGAAATTTAAGGAGCAATAATAATGAGTTTAAAGAAAACATTAACAATAGCTGGATCCGATACTAGTGGTGGTAGCGGTATACAAGCAGATCTAAAAACATTTCAAGAGCATGGTACATATGGAATGACCGCTCTAACATGTATAGTGGCAATGGACCCAGAGGCAGGCTGGAGGCACAATATATTCCCGATCGATTCCGCAGCAGTTGAAGCTCAGCTCAAATGTGCTTTTTCTACAAATCTAGATGCTATGAAAACAGGTATGCTCGGTTCCGTTGAAATTGTGGAATTAGGGGCTAAATATATCGATAAATATCAATTGAAAAATGTGGTAGTCGATCCTGTCATGATTTGTAAAGGAGAAGATGAGGTTTTGCTTCCAGAGACGGTCGATGCGGTACGCGAACTGCTACTAAGCAAAGCTATAATTACAACGCCGAACCTTTTTGAAGCAGGACAATTATCCCAATTAGGCACACTAAGAACGATCGATGATATGAAAAATGCTGCTCAAAAGATCTATGATCTAGGTACCAAAAACGTCGTTATTAAGGGTGGACGAGCGTTGCACCACGACAAAGCGGTCGATCTTTTCTATGATGGCGATTCATTTGTCCTATTAGAAACCGAAAAATTAGAAACGTCCTATAATCACGGAGCAGGCTGCACATTTGCGGCGGCTATCACAGCCAATCTTGCTAATGGCGAGGCTATTTTTGATGCCGTGCTTCATGCAAAAAAATTCACTACCGCTGCCATTGCTCACGGCTGGAAGCTAAACGAATTTGTCGGTCCGGTCATGCACGGTGCATATAATCGTTTTCCGGATAACATATCCATCTAACCGAACGATAACAAAAATCTGTATTGAATTAGAATAGAAAACCGGACGATTAGGAAATACCTACATGGATTTCGTAATCGTCCGGGATTATCGTTGGCTAATTATAGATTTCTAGATAAACTTAAAAACTTAAAAGCCAATGTGAGTAGATGTGTAGCTTTGTTAATAGGTCAAGACACTGCTGCGTTTACAACGCTGTGTCATGATACTTCTCTTCCCGTTCATTCTTCCGCCGTATCATCTGCCGATACTCCGTCGGCTGCATATTCATAACTTCGCGAAATGCCCGTGTAAAGCTTTTATAGCTTTCATAGCCAACCATCCCAGCAACCTCAACAATTTTATGTTCAGTTTCGGCAAGCAACTTGCGGGCTTTATCTAAGCGCACATCGCGCAAGTATTCTGCAAAGCCTTTGCCAATATTTTTCTTAAACAGGTTAGAAAAATAAGCATAGTTAAGTGATACATGGTTAGATACCATCGCTAAGTCGAGTGGCCTATGGTAGCTTTCGTGAATATAGCGAATCGCTTCGTTCAAGTCCTGTGAGTTGCGATAACTGCATTTATATTCATAATAAAACTGATTCAATCGAAGCAGCTGTTGTTGCAGCGCTTGAATATAATCGCGAATGCCTGGATAATCGAAAAGATTACGTAAACATTCAATGTCCAATGCCTCCTCGCCCATGTAGGGACGAATAACTCGCTCATATTCCTCAAGCATCTGCACCATAGCACGGCATAGTTGCTGTGTGTAGCGGATATTATAGCGTTGCAGCAAATCTTTGTGGAACATCATAGAGATTCCTTGAGTGATTTCACTACTATTTTTGGCTCCGATTAACTGGAACAACGTATATAACTCCTCATGAGGAAGCTCCCACTGCTGCTCCAGCCGTTCAATATGGATCGGCAGAATACAGCGCTTATCCGGAAACAAGTAGCTGTGACGGTATAGCTCCAAAACTTCTATATAGCTGCTAGGTAGCCGCTTTAATCCTTGTACCGGGTCAGTCATGGCAGCGATAGCATTAATCCCTCCAGCATTAAGTGCTGCAGGCAAAGCACTAATGTCTACGTTCGCAGCGACAGCGAGAATAAGGTGTGGACCGTGCTGCAGGCAAATGCACCCCTGTCTGCCATATACGTTATAAGCAATAGATTCCATACTATGAGCATTAATTGCACCAGGCTGGTTAATTGATAGTTCATCTCGAAGTAGACATAGACGATAATTTTGCCACAGCTCTAGATTTTGCTGTTCGGTGTAGATGATCCACGTCTCGTCATTGACTGCGCCCTGCATAAACATGCAAAGTTCCTTAAGATCTGTCTCCTGGGCACGGCGAGATAAATGTATCATATTGCGTGCGAGCTCCTGCTGGGTTCTAATCTCCTGCCATACATGCTCTATCGCCGCCTGCAGATCTTCCTGCTTCACAGGCTTGAGCAAGTATCCCTTTGCCCCAAGACCAATCGCTTTTTGGGCATAGGCAAAATCGCTATAGCCGCTAATAATTAGGTAATCTACCTTGATACGCTCTTCTTTAGTGTGCGCCATTAGCGAAAGTCCGTCCATATCCGGCATCATAATATCAGTAATAACGAGCTCGATGCTGTGTTGACGCAATATTTGCAATGCCTCAATTCCATTGGCCGCACAGTAAATTTCATTAGGCTGTAAAGGATATTGGCGTATCATAGCTTGCAGGCCATCGCGTATATGCTTTTGATCGTCCACTATTAAAATGTTGATCATGCCCTACCACCCTCCAAGATTCACATTTTCCCAAGGTAAACGTATGGTGACACATGTATATTTACCTTGCACACTATCAATCCAAAGACCACAGCCTTTGCCATAATGAAGCTGTAGACGCTTGTGGACGTTCTCTAAGCCAAGCCCATTTTTACTAGTTACGATCGGCGTCTCTGAGTCACCCTGTAGAACATCCTGCAAATTAGTAAGCATATGTGAATCAACACCTACGCCGTCATCAAATATTTCTATTAGTAATAAGCTGTTCTCTATCCGTACAGTGATTCCGATACGCACACTGTCACCGAGCGGCGCTGCGTGATGAACGGCATTTTCAACTATTGGCTGCAAACACATTTTCGGAATCGTATAGCGAAGTACCTCGTCAGGGAGTTCTGCCGATAATATAACGCTTCTGCCCTCCATAAAACTCATAAATCGAATATAGCTTTGTATATTAGCAAGCTCCTCACTAAGCGTAACGGTATCACTGCGCCACTTCATACTGTAACGAAGCAATGACCCTAATGATACTAGTGCATCGGCGATAGCTGGCTGCCGCTCTACAACCGCTAGCATACGAATCGACTCCAGCGCGTTATATAGAAAATGTGAATTAATTTGCGAATGGAGCGAGTGTAGCTGTGCGTTTTTCGCAATGAGCTGCTTATCCACCACTTGCGTCATTAGTTGCTTAACCTCATCCAACATTTGGTTGTAGTTAACTGCTACCTCGTCGATTTCATCTCCAGACTCATTGTCATCCAGACCAGTATCAATCTTCGCATCCAGTTGGCCTTTTCGTACTTTTCGCATTGATGATAGAACACTATCCAACCGACGGAATATACGCCGGGTGGTATGCGATACTAATAGCATAATGAGTAGCAGCACGCACAATGTAATCGTTACGACTAGTAGATACCAGCTGCGCGGTCCCTTCATTAGTGCCTGATGGGAGGCAATGTCGACCACATAAGCATCTAGCGGTGCGATGTAACGGTATAGTGCGTAATAGCTGTTATCTCCTACGTTGACCTTAATAGGGCCGTTCTGTTCTAATACATCTAGCTTCTCATAAATGCTACCAAAAATTTCTCCGAGCTCCTTCCCGGCATTTTGGGAAAACTGATGCTCCGGATTGTATACATACTGAGAAGGACTCGATCCGCCCATCACGACAGAAAAGAAATCTCCCCCTGTTTCCTCCAATAGATCGTTGAAAAACTCGCTATGCTTCACGCGAATTTCCATAATGCTTGGTCGTAGCTGCTGCTGGGCCTGGAGACGTACTAGCCTGTAATAGGATAGTGTCTGCTCACCATCTTGCAAAGCAAAGATGCTGTAAGTAGCACCACCTTCGTCCCGAAGCGTTACCCAGTAATCCTGCGGCCAAAACTTATCGTAATGGTAGATTTCCGGCCAGATCTCATAAATGTTTGGGTTATCGACATAAAAGCTAAGCTCACTTATAAGCTCGTGACTTTCGATAATATTATGCATTTGCTCAAATTGATTTTGTCTGAATTTCACCAGACGCAGGCCATCCTCACGCATATTGGAATGAATAAAATCAACGAATGCCTTTTGAGTTAGCGCAGTAGAGGAAGCGTTTTCAATAGTGTCCATTTTGCTGCGCAGCTGTTCGTTGAGCCTTGAAACATGGCTACTTCCAGTAGTCATAGCGTCATTGTATAGCTGGGTTTCCTGAATTCGGATAAACAAAAAGGATACTACAATTGCAGGGATGACAATCACTATACTAAAGGACAAAAATAATTTTTGTGATATACGAGAATTCCGATAAATCTTTCTCATCTTATTAAGCAGATACTTCATAATAAGTACCCTCCCCATTTATGTAATATACCATATATTGCATATTTGGAGGTAAATAACTAACTGCTTCTGACAAGTTGTTAGCGGGTTAAAGTAGAGAATACCGGCCACCATTTCGGTGACCGGCAATAAGCATTATGGGAACATAGTTACTCCGCCATTTTTGCTTTTCGTACATCAAGTTCAGCCTGTCTATATTCGATTACCCCATCAAAACCATAACTCACACGGCGTTCCAGGAATTCGTCAAAAATTTTGTCAAATGCAGCTTCATCCTTGGCGGTAATAAGCTCAGGCAACACTTCCTCCCAATTTTGAGAGATCCGCGCCCATGCTACTGCTGCATCAGAATCACCCTGTGGATCTAAGCCCTTGTAAATACCGCTGTCAATATCAGCCTGGCTGTTAGCGAAGTCCTCCATTTGCTTAATGACAGGAGCCTTCTCGGGTCTCCATTGGTTAATAATGACCGGATTTCTCACCATCCAGTAGGTATCCATAATACCGTATTCCTTTTCCAGCTTCTCAACATCGGTTTCAAGCAGTGCTACCATTTCAGACTTAAACTGCGGCTTGCCATCAACCATTTCCCTTGTTTCGCCTTCCTTACCTAGGAATAAATCCATTTGGCCTTCTTCGCTAGCCAAGTATGTCAAAAAGCGAATGGCACGTTCAGGATTTTTGTTAGATTTACTAATCATCGTAACCATCCAGCCGTCCATATT
>DXHF01000185.1 GCA_019113605.1 Candidatus Paenibacillus intestinavium | reverse complement strand
AGTTTGTGACCAACCATATCTTCTGTCACATAAACCGGCACATGTTTACGACCATCATATACCCCGAAAGTATGTCCGATGAATTGTGGGAAAATTGTAGAGCGACGAGACCAAGTTTTAACTACAGTCTTTTTCTCTGCTTCATTCAAAACTTCAACTTTTTTCAAAAGGTGACCATCAACAAATGGACCTTTTTTCAAACTGCGACCCATATGAGTTCCTCCCTTCACGTAAGAGATTTAGCATAACCGTAATTATGCGACTTGTATCAAGCTATTATTACTTCGTGCGACCACGAACGATATATTGGCTTGATGCTTTGTTCTTCTTGCGTGTTTTGTAACCAAGTGTCGGTTTACCCCAAGGAGATAATGGAGATTTACGACCGATAGGAGAACGACCTTCACCACCACCGTGAGGGTGATCATTAGGGTTCATTACCGAACCACGAACTGAAGGACGATTACCTAACCAACGAGAACGACCAGCTTTACCAATTTTGATAAGCTCGTGATCACCGTTACCTACAGCACCGATAGTAGCACGGCAAGTGTTAAGAATGTGACGAACTTCGCCAGAGTTAAGACGAACCGTTACATAGTTACCTTCTTTACCAAGCAATTGAGCTTCTGTACCAGCAGCACGAACTAGTTGTCCGCCTTTACCAGGTCTTAACTCAATATTGTGGATAACTGTACCGACTGGAATGTTCGCCAGTGGCAAACTGTTACCAATTTTAATATCAGAACCAACGCCTGATTGAACTTGGTCACCAACTTTAAGACCTTTTGGTGCGATGATGTAAGCTTTCGCTCCATCAACATAATGGATCAATGCAATGTTTGAAGTACGGTTTGGATCGTACTCGATCGTTGCAACTTTACCAATAATACCATCTTTAACACGTTTGAAGTCAATAATACGGTATTTACGTTTATGTCCACCACCGTGATGGCGAATTGTAATTTTACCTTGATTGTTACGACCAGCTTTTTTGAAAAGCGGCGCAAGCAATGATTTCTCCGGAGTACTTGTCGTAATTTCTTCGAATGTAGAAACGGACATGTTACGACGAGCAGGAGAGGTCGGTTTGTACTTTTTAATTGGCACTTGTTTTCCCTCCTTTTCTATACAGACGTTTCAAAGAACTCAAGTTCTTTGCTATCTTGGCTTAATTGAACAATAGCTTTTTTCCAATTCGGTCTGTAGCCACTGTATTTACCATAGCGTTTCGGTTTACCCGCAACACGCATAGTATTAACACTAGTTACTTTAACGTTGAAAATTTGCTCAATAGCAAGTTTGATTTCGGTTTTATTCGCGCGTAGGTCAACTTCAAAAACATAACGTTTTACAGCCATGTAATCGCTCGTACGTTCCGTAATAACCGGGCGCTTAATGATATCGCGAGGATTCTTCATTATGCAAGCACCTCCTGTACTTTCTCTACCGCTTCTTTAGTGATGATCAATTTGTCATAAACAAGAACATCACGAACATTGATGCCATCAGCAGCGACGAATTTCACTCCAGGGATATTACGAGCAGATAATGCTACGTTATCCTCGTAGTTAGCTGTAACAACCAAAGCTTTACGTCCTACTTTAAGGTTGCTAAGAATGTTTGCGAACTCTTTCGTTTTTGGAGCTGCAAATGCAAGCTGATCCAATACGATAATATCCTCTGCAATTACTTTAGAAGAAAGAGCAGATTTGATCGCAAGACGACGAACTTTTTTAGGAAGTTTGAAGCCGTATGAGCGTGGCGTAGGACCGAATACGGTACCACCACCAACCCATTGTGGAGAGCGGATACTACCTTGACGAGCACGTCCTGTACCCTTTTGTTTCCAAGGTTTACGTCCGCCACCGCGCACTTCAGAGCGTCCTTTAGTTTTGTGCGTTCCTTGACGTTCTGCAGCTTGTTGCAGAACAACAGCACTATGCATAACATGAGCATGCGGTTGAATACCGAACACGCTATCAGCAAGTTCTAGTTCGCCAACTTGTGCACCACTCACATTGAATACTGTTACTTTAGGCATTTCTTGTTCCTCCTTTCTTCAACAACGATTAGTTTTTAACCGTTTGTTTAATATTTACAAATCCATTTTTAGGACCTGGGATAGAACCTTTGATAAGAAGTACGTTACGCTCAGCGTCTACACGAATAACTTCTAATCTTTGAATAGTAACTGTTTCTGTACCCATATGTCCTGGTAGGCGTTTACCTTTCGGCACACGGTTCGCTTGGATAGAACCCATTGAACCTGGACCACGGTGATAACGAGAACCATGTGACATTGGACCAGTACTTTGACCCCAACGTTTGATTACACCCGCGAATCCTTTACCTTTAGAAATACCTGTTACGTCAACAAATTCGCCTTGTGCGAATAAGTCAGCTGACACTGTTTGGCCAACTTCATACTCCCCAAGATTAATTCCACGAATTTCGCGAACGTAGCGCTTAGGAGTTGTATTAGCTTTTTTAGCGTGACCAGCTTCTGGTTTAGTGGATCTGCTTTCTTTTTTGTCAGCAAAACCAAGTTGAACAGCTTCATAGCCATCGTTTTCCAAGTCTTTCTTCTGTAAGACTACGCAAGGACCAGCTTCAATTACTGTTACTGGAATTACGTTACCTTCAGGAGTAAATACTTGAGTCATACCAAGTTTTTTACCTAAGATACCTTTCATGTTGACACCTCATTCCTCTCTATACTTACATCAATTCAACTTACAGTTTGATTTCGATATCTACACCGGATGGTAGATCCAGACGCATTAATGCATCAACAGTCTGCGGCGTAGGATTCACGATATCGATCAAGCGCTTATGAGTGCGTTGTTCGAATTGCTCGCGAGAATCCTTGTACTTATGCACAGCACGTAGAACAGTGATGATTTGCTTTTCCGTTGGTAACGGAATCGGACCGGATACACCTGCACCGGAACGTTTTGCAGTTTCAACAATTTTCTCTGCGGACTGGTCAAGAATTCTATGATCGTATGCTTTCAAACGAATACGAATCTTTTGCTTTGCCATTTTAAGTCCCTCCTTCTATCGCCCAATTTTATTATCGGACATACTCCGTAAGAAAACCCTACACATACCCCATGGCAAAGGGGCCTGGTGTGTCGGCAACCTCTCACATCAACGCAACGTCAGACCAACAGTCAATATTATACACGAGTAGGCATATGATTGCAACTAATTTTATGCATAGTAAAACTTTTCTTTTTTCAACGCATTATCTACTAATTATTAACTCCAATCATTCGCTTATCACCACTAAAAATTGTTTCTTACAATTGCTTAATGAGTATAAGCGAACGTTTCGAGCCACCCAATAACGTGAACATTTCTTTATTATATATTTTTATTACTCTATTGTCATGTTCCAAATAAAAACAACGAGTTTTCATCACTGAAATTCGTTGTTTTTTTGCATAATAAGAAATTAGCTATATCAATATGCATCTAAAACATTATATCTAATCACATATTTTCTAGTATTTTCATTTACTTCATGTTTAATTATAATTATAAAAACCTCATTATATCATCATTTGAACGAAATAATGAGGTCTTTATATTCATCTATCCTCTATGAATTAACCGAGTACTACTCGATCATCAGCCATTTTCTTACCACTTATCGTTTCAAACTCACCTAAAAGTCCAGTAACCGTTAGATCAACTTTGCGATCTTCATTAACTTGCAAAATGATTTGTCCCTTATCCATCATAATTAAACGGTTACCTAAACGAATCGCTTGTTCCATATTGTGAGTAACCATTAAAGTAGTTAAGTTCAGATCTTTCACAATCTTTTCCGTCAAATTCGTTACAAGCTCAGCACGAGCGGGATCTAGCGCAGCAGTATGTTCATCCAGCAATAAAATTTGAGGTCTTGTAAATGTAGCCATCAACAAACTTAAAGCTTGTCTCTCCCCGCCTGATAACATACCAACCTGAGCCGACATTCGGTTTTCGAGTCCTATTCCAAGACGGGATAATTCTTCTTTGAATATTGCTTTGGTCTTATTTGTTACACCAAAAGTTAACCCACGTCTTTGACCTCGCTTATAAGCAATTGCTAAATTTTCTTCAATTGTCA
This sequence comes from Candidatus Paenibacillus intestinavium, assembly GCA_019113605.1. Taxonomy (GTDB): domain Bacteria; phylum Bacillota; class Bacilli; order Paenibacillales; family Paenibacillaceae; genus Pristimantibacillus; species Pristimantibacillus intestinavium. Next base: position 2,436 of record DXHF01000185.1, on the reverse strand, counting down.
TTCTGGGTGCAGTCCCTGCCATAGGGTCCTGAAATACTCTACCTATCCATTTACTACGTGTATGCTCTGGCAATAAACTAACATCATTACCATCAATTTGTATAGTTCCGATATCAGGCTTCAAAACTCCCGAAATAATATTCATTAACGTTGACTTACCCGCACCATTACTTCCTATAATCGTAACAAAGTCTCCAGTTTTAAGATGGAGATCCGCCTTAAGTAAAGCTACTTTTTCATCTACAGTTCCTGGATTAAATAACTTAGAAACATCATTTATATGTAGCATTAGTGTACCTCCTTACTTACAGTTCCGGTATCTAAGCTAGTAATTACTTCTCGAGCTCTTTTACGTGAGATTTGTTTTTCTGTAACTGCTGTTTTAACTGTAGGAATAACAAGCGCACATATTATAATAATTGCTGTAATAAGCTTCATATCTTGCGCGTCCATTCCAGGTACACGTAATGCAAGTGCATAGATAATACGATAAATGATAGCACCAAACAATACAGCTAATGTCGTGCGGAATATCGTTCTCTTACCGAAGATCGCTTCTCCGATAATAACAGATGCTAGTCCAATAACAATCATACCCACACCCATATTCGCATTCGCTTGTTTAGTAGAAAACGCTATTAGTGCGCCAGACGTAGCTACCAAAGCGTTAGAAATCGACACGCCTAAAATTGTCGACATGTCCGTATTTGCACCAAAGCTTTGAATCATACGTTTGTTATCACCTGTTGCCCGAAGACTTAAACCAACATTCGTTTTAAAGAACAAATCTAATATAATTTTCACAGCAACCGCTAATATTAGTCCAACTAATAAAGCAGGCGCTCCTTTCACAAGCAATGGAGCCCCATCAAATAAATTAGCTTCATTACGAAGCGTTAAATTTGGCTTACCCATAATACGAAGGTTAATAGAATAAAGTGCTATCATCATAATAATACCTGATAATAAACCATTTATTTTTCCTTTCGTATGTAATAAACCTGTCATCAAGCCTGCAAGTGCACCACCACAAAATGCGCATAGCAACGATAAAACTGGATGCACACCACTAAGTGTCATTACCGTAGCGATTGCTGCACCTGTAGTAAAGCTTCCGTCAACCGTAAGGTCGGGAAAATCAAGTATACGAAAAGTAATAAAAACCCCTAATGCCATTAACGCATATAAAAGTCCACTCTCCACGGCACCAATTAACGAAGTAAACATTATGCTCCTCCTGTCTCTACAAAGTATATTGGGGGATCAGCGTCTGATCCCCCAATATACTTTCACACGATACATTCTATTTCATATCAAACATACTATTCAAGAATGTTTTGTGTTGGATCTTTAACGTAAGCTTTCATTGCATCTGTTACTGTAATACCCATTTCTTCGGCTGCTTTCAAATTAAGAATGAAATCAAGCTGTTCTGGTTTACGAACGTCCATATCACCTGGGTTTTTACCATTTTTCAGTATTTCAAGTAGCATTTCGCCAACTTCATAACCATGATCAAAATATCTGAACCCAAGTGTTGCAAACGCACCTTTCTCAACGGTATCGCGATCTGCAGAGAAGAATGGAATGTCATGCTCGTACGCAACATCAAGAATCGCATCTACAGATTCCACAACTGTGTTATCAAGCGTAATATATATCGCATCTACACGACCGACTAGAGATTGAGCAGCTTGTTGTACATCAGAACCATTAACGATTGGCGCTTCTTCCCAACCAATATTATGTGTCGCCAAACGATTTTTAGCTGTTTCAGCCATTACAACTGCATTTGGTTCACTTTTATTAATAACAATTCCTACTTTTTTAACGTTAGGAAACTCTTTTGCAATAAAATCCATTAACGGCTCAATTGCATCGGGGTTGGAATCGGATGCACCCGTTACATTACTGCCTGATGCTTCCAACGTTGGAACAAGCTTAGAATCTATCGGATCTGTAACCGCCGCAAATACAACAGGAATATCCGTTATTTCGTCAACTAAAGAAATTGCATTTGGTGTAGCTATTCCAACAGCAACATCGGGCTTCCCAGATTTAATTTTTTGAGAAACTGCTGTTAGATTATTAAAATCAGCTTGTGTATTTTGATAATCAATTGTTAAGTTTTTTCCTTCCTCAATACCACCATCTTTTAAAGCAGTAATAATACCGTCACGAACCGCATCGAGCGACGCATGTTCCACAAATTGAGAAATAGCGACTTTATATTGTTTATCATCGCCATCAGTTGCTGGTTCCGTTGTTTCAGCGTTATTAGAATCAGAAGAAGTATTGTTTGTACCAGTTGAGCCTGATGTATTACTGTTACTTGTGCCATTGTTACCACATGCTGCGATTACTAACATGATTGTTGCCAAAACAAAACATAATAATAATTTCTTTTTCATTGAAATGAACCCCCATTTTATTCTT
>DXHF01000184.1 GCA_019113605.1 Candidatus Paenibacillus intestinavium | reverse complement strand
TCATCAACAATTCGCACACTGTCATGCTTACCAAACATACCGCCTAATTTACCAATATGTTCAGAGATTAGCTCAAGCTCGCTATCATCTTCAAACATTTTTTTAACCGCCTCTAGAGGTTCTGGAAAAACAGAACGGTCAATCAGCAATTCTTTTAGGTTTGGCTGTACTACGCATTCATATACAATTTTTGCATTCGCATCATCTGCGTTGTCATTTGCAACCATCTTCGCAATTTCGAACACGAGTGCTTTGTCAGGCTCTAGGATCGTGATGACATCATCGATAGATTTGATGTGAAGTTTTTGTTTCTTCAGTTGTTTTTTTTGTTTATTTCCTGCTTTTTGTAATAACAATTCTTCGATTGATTTCGCCATTGTATCTACACCCCTTAATCTACTAAGTCTACGACATCATAGTCGCTGAACTTAAAGCTTAATTCTTCATTTGTAATAGCTTTATTTTCAAATTGAGCAAGTGAAAACTTGTCAAACGTACAATCTTTCATTGTTACACGTTGAGATTGCCCTAGCCCGTTTTTTACTAATCCGACGATAACCAATCTAGGTGCTTCGCCACGCTTAAATGCTGCTGCAAATAATTTTAGTGCTCTACTGTTTATTTTTTTCATAGTTAATGAGCCTTCGCCTGCCCAGCCGATCTCGCGCTGAAATGTTCCGTAGTGACCTACAAAGTTCATCTCTTCATAATTCATTGTTACTTCGGATGAAAATTGATCAATTTCAGAAATTTCATCTGCACCGATCCAAACCTTTCCCTCTGTGCCTGTGAATGTTTGTCTAACATCTGGTTTCATCTATTATTCACCTCTACTTCTATTGAATTGAAATTCCAAAACTAATATCTTCAAATGCTTGAAGGAATTTAAGATTACCCATGACAAACATTTGTTTTCGGAAGGGTTTGTCTTTGACTTGCTGATCGGATAGGTCACTTACATCAGTGCCGATAGATTCCCATGCAAGCCTTTGTTTTTCGATATCGATATCAAATCGATTGTCATGTTGTGCATCGAGTACTGTATTTTCAAGAGACGACAAATAGGCATTAGCTGCAACTAGCACCAATACCTGATTATCGTATGAATTTTTGAATGTGCCGATCTGCTTATTGAATGTGCTTCTCAAGTCTTCTGTAATTAAATCGATACCCTCAACAACCTCAATAGATTTCCAGTCTTCTGATTTCGGAGCAGTTACAGTTGCAAGGCTATTTACACCTCTACCGATCTTAATTTGCTCATCGTCTTTAATCAGAATCAGTTTGCCAGCGTCAATATCAGCGTCTGGATCAACTGATTCAATAATGTCTGTAACCTCATCAAGTACTAGATACGTTGCTGAACGAGTTAAAGGTAAAGCAGCTAAAGCACCAGCTATACGACCTGTGTAATCAGATGCTGCATATGTCTTATCTGCTGTCACAATGCCCTCTGTGGTGAAATTGACAATACCTTCATCATTAGCTGTGCTATTTGGCAAGACTGCCTTGAATGTTTTCTTACTATTACGCTGTGATTTAATCCATGCGGTAATATCAGCTGTGTCCGCACTTGCAATCCCAGGTACTGCTAGCCAGTTCCATTTCTTGGATGCTAGAATCGATAACTGAAGATTATAATCCTCATCTTCTGTATCGCCTCTTACCACGATAACTTTGTATGGAGCTGACAACATAGTTTTCTTGATCAAATCAAGGTTTGCCGCTGTCCAGTCCTCTGATTTAACATCGGTAATGACTTTATACTCAGAGACTGTATCTGTCAGCATATCCGTTATCGTAGCATCGCGCAGGATCAGTGCAACAATACCGCGCTGACTACGACTTACTGCCGATACTGCTTTGCTGTGAAATTCAATATTAATTTCTGGTAATCCCATTGATTTATCCCCTTTTCTATAGTTTTTGAAGTGACTTATAAATTTCTTTATCGAGTAAGTCATACCACTCTGCTTCTATTTCAGCTCTTGTTTTAGGAAATATTTTTTTTCCTTTAACGAAGCCTGTTTCAACGCCATCTCCATCGACAGTACGGTGTCCATTTTCTACTAAATGAGCATGTGGAGCAATTTTAGAACTTGTATATACCCTAATAGTCAATTGTCCACTAGCAGGATCAACATACACTTTCCCTCGCTTGATCGATTTATAGTAATTACCACTTACTTTACCAACATCTGACTTAGCTCTTCTGGCTGTAATTTGTTTGGCTTTGTTACCCATTGCTCTTAGCAATTTTTTGGACTCATTTGGAAATGTCTTAATAAACATATCGAGATTACGCTGAAACTCATCAAGACCTTTTGTTTCAATGCTAAATGGTTTCGACATCTGACACCAACTCTTCGAGATCATCATATACAGGCTGTTGTCTGTTGCTGGAATCTAGATAGGATATATTAAACTCAAACCATAGGATCTTATCGGTTACGTCAGTGCTTGCTTCGTGAATAATAATGGTCTGATCGTCAATGGATATTGTGTAATTAAACAGCTTTCTTAACTCATGCTGCTTTTCTAGTACTTCAACGGAGTAATCATACATACTTGTTGGAAAAAAATATATTCTTACTGTCATATCGTTCTCAGTATAGTTTTGAAGCTCATTGAACCTGATATTCTCTAACACAACCTTAAAGGATGGTCTAGCAAATCCTTCTTCTACATCTGTAGATATTACTTCAATGTCAGGAAAGCTAGATGTAAGCATTGTTGAAATCAACTTGTCTATCTTTACTAGAGTGATCATTATGTCGTCACTTCTTCCACAAATATTTCGAGTGTTTTATTCTCGAAGTACGGATTTAAAATAAACTTAATATCGAACCTATGGTCACGATACATGAGGTGCATTTTATTCAAAATGTCTTTGCCCGCACCGTAATTCACTTCAATCTTGTGAGTGACATTTGCTAACTTTGTATCCGCTTGTTGAGTTTGTAGCTTGCCCGTTTGCGGTGTGATCTTTGCCCAAATCTTTTTAATTTCCACGTCTCGATAAGCAGTTTTCCCTTGGTCATTTAGGAACTTTTCTTTTCCATAGACCGAGATACGCTTGTTAAATCTTCCAGTATGACTATTAGCGTTGTATTTATTCGGCTGCATCGGAATCACCTTCTAGAGCCTTAAAAAGCATAAGGTTATTGATCTCAGTCAAAAAATTATCACTGAAGTATTCTAAAGCATCGTTATAAGCGTAACGAGAACGTTCAAAGACAAGCTCTTTGAATGTCTCATCTATTAACTCGTAGTCGCCACATCTACGCCTCAAATCAGCATAGGAAGCTTTTAGGATGCGTTCAAGATTCCCATCTTCATCGTAGTCTAGGTGCATCCTTAACATGAACTCTTCAACGATTTGCGGCGTGATCATTTCAGTTTCAGCCATAGTTACTCACCGCTTTCAGTGATATAAATTTGACCGTACTTATTACTTGTTGTCGATAATGTTTTAATACGTTCTTTCGTTGGTTTCTTAACACCTTCAGCAGGGTAAATATCACCAACATTATAAACATGGTTGTCTTTATCTTTGAATTTACGAACAACCCCGTACATGTTCATCCCTCCTTAAAGAGTCAAAGACCCCTTAAATTAAGGAGTCTCTTCAGGTTCAACAACTGGTGGAGTGAAATCAATATCAAGATCATAAAGCAATGCGGCTTTGTTGTCTTTTGGCTCACCGTTAGCAAATTGTTTTAATGTATAAAGTGTTGCGTCTTCAATAGCTAGTGTTTGTTCAAACTTTTTAACCTTAACACCGCCAGCTAAACGAGCTGTATAGCGCCCCTTGACAAAGAATAAAGCTTTTTTGCTTGGAATCTGATCCGATTCAACAACTTGAATGTTGTAAGGTAATGAAGTAACCCATTGGCCATTAGCAGTTTGAATTGTATTACGGAACTGCACAGAAATAGCATCTGTAGGATTTACCACCATTACAACTTTACCTGCAACTTTTACTATTTTATTTTTAGCATCAACGGATAAAGCTGCTACAACATTGTGTAATTCACCAGCAACAATTTCGCCAAATTGTGAAGGTGCAAATGTTAATGTGCCACTAGATGTTTTGTCCGTCACTGCGCCGTTGGTAGCTACATCTTTTGTTAATCCAATAGGCTCTTTTTGAGTAGCGCCACGACCATTTACAAGTCCATATTCCATACCTGTGGAATATGATTCTTTAAGAAGCTCACGCACGTATCTTTCTACCCACTCAGGACCAAGCTCTAACATATCATTAGGAATAGCGGCAAATGCAGTAAGTTTTAATTGACCAACTTCTTTGTCACTGAATGCTGTAGCGATTTGACCAGCGATACCCTCGAATAAGTTGCCCCACGCATAAGCTTTAGTTGGATCAGAATCAATGTAACGTGTAACAGCTCCTAAATCTTGAATACCGATAGCAGCTAATAGAGGGTAGTCGTTTTGCAATTCCTCAAACACACGATTAACAGTTGTTTTTGGAAGAATATCTTCATCGCTAAAACCACCAGAAGTAACAACAGCATTAAAGAATTTCTTTTCTTCTGAAGTTAATACATTTACACCACGACTAGCTAAAACAGCGTTGTCCATGTTATTCGATAACACTTGGTTAGTGATTTGAGTCGTTAACGAATTTACTAGAGCGTCTTGCATTTCAGTCCAAGCAGTTTCAACTTGTTCTGGTGTAGAAGCTTCATTTTTTATTGCATTGGCATAATTAGCTTTTGCAGTATCGTAAGCTGCTGAATGGTTATTAAGTTTCATCGTCATTATTCATGACCTCCATATTTTAAATTAAAAAATCACCCTACGACCCCTATTAGCAGGAGTTTGTTGAGGTGATTGATTTTGGTTTTTATATTGTTCAAGTTCATTTTGTAATTTTGTCACTTGATTGCGTAGATTGGTTACTTCTTCAGCTTCAACGTTGGTTTCGATAAATGTTGCGAAGCCTATTTCGATTGCCTTTGAAGCACTAAACCACGTTTCGTCATCTACCATTTGACGAACTTCTTCACGGCTTACTTTAGCTTTTGTCATGTAAATGTCGATAATGCCTTCTTCAAGTTGATCCAACACATCTGCTTCTTTACGCATTTCGGTTTTAGTACCCCAAACCAATGAGCTAGCTTCATGAATCATAATCATTGAACCTAATCCCATGTTAAGTGTATCAGCGGCCATAGCAATCACGGAAGCAGCAGAACATGCCCAACCATCGACATTAATAGTAATATTGCCATCGTGCTTTTTAAGTCGGTTATAAATTGCTATCCCGTCAAAAGCATCGCCACCAGGAGAATTGAGATTGATTACAACATCTCCTGTGATCCCTTTTAGTAGGTTGTCAATGTCAGAAGCAGAAACTGAATCATCCCACCAAGAGTCACCGATAATGCCGTATATAGTAATTTCTGTGTTGTTTTCTGTTTCATTAACTTTTGCTTCTAATTTACGTTCAATCTTTTCGAGTTGGTTAACATAAGCTTGATTCTTAAACGAATTAAAAAATTCTTGCTTAGTCATTTTTCTCATTTCCTTCCTCACCCCCTTTCGTGCGTTCATAATTCTTGGTTATGACATATTCCTCAAGTAGTGGATTATCAACCGGTTCATCACCAAGTTTAACGCGTATTTCGTTTCCGTTATAAACTCCACTCGCTCTAAGCTTGTCTACTGCTGTAGCTACCTCTAGTGGATTCATTTCAGCTATGCCAAACACTTTTATTTGCTTACCATTCGTATAATCGTGTTTTGAAATGATCTTTGCATTTAGCTCATCTTGTATTTTTTTAAGTAGTGGAGCTATGCAGAATTTAATAAAAGCTTTGATTGCTGTTTCATACTCTGCCATATCACCGTGTACTAGACTAGTTGGTATGCCTAAGATATTAGCTACATCATTTGTTAGATCACGTTTGATCTTGTTCAATTCTTCAACAGACTTACCGTTTACGTCACCTTTGGCAAGTTCGTTGTATTTGAATCCTTTCATCAATGGAACTAGAGCAACAATGTTTGTTTTGAATGAGTTAAATAACTTATCAATGAAATCTTGAAGTTTCTTCTTGTTAGCTTCATTTAATTCTTGATTAGCTTCCATTTCTACAGTGCCGCGTACTTGATTACTCATTTTCTGTACTTCAATCATGCGTGTAAAGAGTTCTGAGTAATCGGCAAACATCTTGTTTAAGAAGGTAGATAACTTCTCATTGTTGTAATTTAAATGAATTACTTCGTCCATATTAAACGTGCGATTGAATTCGTAATCTTTCACTACAACATTTTTAAACTGATCGGGAAAGGTTGCATACTCAACACGATAAAAACTATCTGCAATCAAAAGATTATTATTATCATCGAGTACGACAAGTACCTCATTGTCGTATATTAATTTGTAAATAAACCTTTGCCAAAAGTCAGAAGCGGATTGGTCTGTATTAGGACGAACATTCAAAATGTAATCCCAATCATCTTTTATTCTTTTTTTACCTTGCATAATTCTAAATTCGCTCTGTGAAATCGTTCGGCCAATGAAATTAAGATTGGTTTCAAGCACCATTTTTTTTAGATATTCTTTAGGTGTTATTCCATCTAACAAATCTAAATCAAACAAACTTTCTAATTCGCTGTTACGCTTGAATATGTCAGTTAGAAACCCCATTTAATTAATCACCCCCTTCAGAAATTCAAATCGTCTAATACATCCAATGCATCATCAATGGTATCTTCGCTAATATCCTCGATGCGGTATAGAGCGTGAACAAGAGCTTGGAAACCGTCCGTCTTACGTCTGATAGGTTCTTTCTTTCCGTACATCTTGTTACCATTCCTATCAATGCTCACTAGTACATTGTTCGTATACCAGCGCATTAAAGGATTATCGCCCCATACAAACATACCTTTTGCAAAATAAAGCTCTATACGTGGTGCCAGTAATCCGTGAATCGCTTCAGGTCTACGAATAACTTCTACTTCAAAGCCAACTGCTTCAAGCATTGGTTTCAGCATTTCCATACGATAGTTATCTCCTATGATTTTCTTTAGCCCGTATTTCAATCGCTTGGTAACAAACCAATTGACGATGTGTTCAAAGTTAATCATTTCCTCATCTAACACAGTGAGTAGTCCTTGCTGTTCCCATTCGCGAATCGGTGCAAACTTTTTATCCTTCTCAACCTTTTTCATTGAGTAGCCATAATATTTATCAACGAACTCTTTACGAGCGAATGAATGAGTAATAAACGGTATTTGGCCATCATGCTTAAACACTAAACCAACTGATGCGAAGTCTCTTATCTGTGCAAAGTCGATAGAACCGATACACTCTTTCCCTTCAAGATCAGGCAATGGTTTATTTGTTGCTGCTATCTCTTCCCACTTAGCTACCGATCTTTCTAAATCGGTAACAGGCAGATTCATACGCTTAGTCATGAATTCTTCACGATTGGAAGGGTCATCTACTAAATCTTGGTATTCCTCTAAAATAGTTTCGTATAAACCTTGTGCGTATTCGCTTCTTGGATGACTGAGCATCGGATTAGACATTTCCCAATTGTCGGGATCGTCCACTTCTTCTTCATCATTTAATTTACAAATGAAAGGAAACACTGCATTAACCCTTGCTTCACCTTTAAGGACCTTTGCTGCTATCTCTTTGAATTTATCAAGGAAACCATCACGCACATAACCGTCAGTACCGATATAAAACTCTCTAGGGTTTTTCTTCTTCCCTAAACCGCTTATATGCACTCGTACATCCTTGTTATCTTCAAAGTAGTGTATTTCATCAAATACTACAGCACCGTCTCTCAAACCGTCCTTTGTGCTTCCGTTAGATGTTCTAAACTTGAAGATACTGTTAGTTACTTTGCTAAATATTTGAGTAGCGGTGGCTTTGAACTTATTTAACAAAGTTTGTTCGCGCTTAATTGTCTTGCTAGCTTCTTCAACTGACGTTTTAGCTTGATCTTCTGAGTTAGCTATAACGGATATGTTATATTCATCAATACCATGTAACTCGCTAATTAAGAAGTGACACACCACTGTAATAAGACCGTTCTTACCTCCGCCACGACCAAGCATCCAAAGGAGCTTGCGATAAAACACTCTATCAGTACTTTTGACAAATAAAAAGACGAAAGCAATTAAGAACTTTTGAAAAGGTTCAAGTTTGAAATACCACTTCTCACCGAACCTTATACAATTCTCAATCATTTCGTCATCAAAATATAAATCACCACGAGATAATACATCTCGTTCCAGGTATTCAATTAATTGTTCTCGTTCCTTGTTAAACTTGATCTTACCCTCTCGGTAAAGAGAAATATATCCATCTACATATTTTTGTTTAAGCATTTCAAATCAAATCGCTTTTACTATTATCAGTACCACCAGGAGGATCTAACGCTACTAATTCCAAATCTTTACCGAGAGCAATCAATGAAGTATTAATTTTATTTTTTTCTGCGATAGCTGGGTTAGGCTTGGTGAACTCCTGTTGACCATTAATTGTAACAACCATAACCCCTTGTTCAATAATCGCCTCGTCAAGTAAATAGTAAATCTCAACCAAGTTAATGTATCGATCGACTTTCTCAAGCTGGACTTTACTTTTCTTATCGATCCGCTTCAATAGTTCATTTCGTAATGCTTTGATTTTCTTATCAAATGCTTTTTTAGCTTCTGTTTTTTTCTCTTCTTCTAGGATACCTTCATCCACCCCTACCCCCCCTATCGCGCCATATCTTCAAAAAAACTCGACAGCACACTCCCACATCCGGTGCGTGAGTTTTGGAAAAAAGCTAAACTTTTTGACCGGGGGGTGCTGCTGGTCTAACACCGATCATTCCTTTACAATCAGGACAACTCATTCCATCTATCGTCTTATTATTCGTTACTTTAAATCCACATGCTTTATCAATGCAGTAGTACGTCAAGCGTTTACCTTTCACCATTGTTCATCATGCTCCCATCTATTTACGTGCCGTTCGAATGTCCTACCATGCTCCTTGTTGTGACAGTCTACACAGATAGTCTCAAGGTTGTCTGTATCAAGTGCAAGCTGTGGATGATGTTCAAGCTCTTTGATATGATGAACCACTAACTGTATCTTCTTACGATTAGCTGACTTACTATACTCGTTAGTATCTATCTTTACTAATCCATTACGCTTGCACTCTTGGCATTCATAGTTGTCGCGTTGCTTCACTTCTTCTCGAATATACTTCCAATCTTTGCTGTCATAAAACTTTCTTTTCAATTCAATTGTGTTGTATTGATTCAATTTACTCACCATCCTCAATATCGAAGTGGTCATGTATAATTATTCATTGCGCTAAAAACAAGAAAAACCCTTTAATATCAAGGGTTCGATAACTATACTTTTTGATTACGAACTGTTCAAAAACCAACCATTTCTGCATAAACTGTATAAATAACGAGTTTAACATATCTAATAGAGTGATAAAGTCATATCGTGTCTTGAACACCTTATATAGCAACGTTTATCTGCTATCTACAAGCTTGAGTTTGACAACTGCGCATTATGATAAACTCACAAGCCAAAACCTCTCATAGCGTCTGTGTACGACTCTTGGCTCTTTCCAATATATCTCATGGTTATTGATTCAGCTGAATGGTTGAAAATATACATAAGTAAGGCAATGTCTTTCGTTTTTTCATATAAGTGATAACCAAATGTTTTCCTCATGCTGTGACAGCCAATTCTTTCGAGCTTAAATTCGTGAGCTACATCTTGTAATATTTGATAAGCTCTTTCGCGTGTAATCGGCTTTGGTAGATTATGTTCGTCCAATTGTCTGCTGGGGAATAAATAGTCATTCGGCTGCATATCTTTTGCGTACTCATCGATTGCTTTTCGTAAGGTCGTATTGATCGGAATAAACTTTTCTTTATTCGTTTTCTTTTCCCTAATAGCAATCTCTCTTTTGTCCTTGGCATCTTTAACCTTTAGTAGAAGCATATCGCTAATCCTAAGACCAATATTGATTCCCATTACAAATAAAAACCAATCTCTTTCTGATCGAGACTTCAAATATATCTTGATACCTTCGATCACTTCATGCTTCCTTATTGGTTCAACTGTATTCATTACCACCACCTCACTATTCATGCATCTAAGCATATTGGTTTTTGACGAAAGAAAAAGCACTCAATAGTGCTGAATATAATAAATGGTATCGAAAGTGTGTTAATAATGAAGGTGACCTTCACCACCTAATTATTTATTCGGTGCCGCCGATCAGTCGATACTGGCTTATCTTTCACGCATTTTAATCTGAGACAGAAGAATCGATTACCTTCTAGCCTGCCCCATGGACAACCTCGACATTTTAGAGGGATTAACTTGCAATCTACTTTATCAATTACTCTTATGGTATATCTCAAGATAATCCCTCCCTAATAAAAAAAAAGCCACTCGAGTGAGCGGCTTTCCAAATGTTTCTATATTAATACTATAACACGTTATTTTGCAACAAAGCGGACATAGAGCGGACATAAAGCGGACATGTTTTTATTCTTCGAATATGAACAATCCAAGTATGCTTGCTAGTCGATAAATAGCTACTGATTTGATTCGTCTGTAGTGTCTTTCGCTGTAACCTAACTCAGCTGCTACATTCAAATCTAATACATCATCGTCACTCATATATCGCAAGTTGATAAGATTGCGTTGTCTACCGTTTAGTCTTGAAACAGCTTTTTCAGCCCGTTCAATGTGCTTTTTGCGTCGAATAGGTTCGTCAACATTTTTTTCAGCTAATCTGCCTGTTTGGTCGCTTGTTAATCCTGTGTTACCACGTGGCATATCACTATAAGATGCTGTCATGGATGCTTCTTCTGGAATGTACTCTGTAATTTGATATTCTCGTGCCTGTAATAGGTACTTTTCAACTGCCGACTTTGTAGCATCCTCATTTACACTATAAATATCTAAAACTAATTGCTTTGCTCCCATTCCCCTCATCCCCTTAACCGTTTATAATAGAGATAAGAGTTTAGTTAATCGCCCAGCCGACCGTTCCCCAACGAGTAAAGGCTGGGCGATTTGTTTTATTGTTGCTGTAATACCTGTTGATGCTGCATATGAGCTACTACCCTATTTAGATCACGTTGTGCAACTTCAAGTTTTTCTTTAGTATCATCCAACTCTTTCTTTAAGTTGAAGTTTTTATTTTGTGACTGGCATAATTCGCCTGTGTAATTAAATTGATCATCGCCATGAAGCGCATTTTTAGCTTCATGATATGCAAATCCTTCTGAAGAATAAGGCTCGCATCTGCTGAACTTATCGAATATACGATATAGTGCTGATTGCAAAGTATAATTACGCTTGTCCATCAATTCGATGACTTGCTGATCTTTATCATGCTGTATGCGCATTTTAATAACTTCAGATCTGAGATCGATTATTTTTTGATTACGTGTCTGCTCACTCACTTAACTTCCTCCTTCAGCTTTTCATTTTTTCCAGTGCCATATTCAATTTAAGTTTGCTAACTCCTATTTTTTCAGCTAGCTGACTTCGTGGCATATCTATGTTTGCTTTAATGAAATTAATTTGGCTCACTTTAAGTGTGACTCTTTGCAAGGAATCAAGTAATTCATCATCCTCGATCTCAATCGGTTCATTAGCTGCTCTCAATTCAACAAACTTTTTGAACTCTATCTCTTGCTTTTTGTGCACCACTTCAATATCCGCATCAGTTACGTAACATTTATACATACGATCTTTGTCTCTGATTCGCGTAACAAGGCCCAACTGCTGATTGAAAAGAATGTAATTAGTTACGCTCGTTATGTGCACTCCGCTTATTGCAGATATTTTATCTGACTTTAATCCAGGATTACTTTTAATCGTCTCATACACTTTGCGAAATGACTTTGTAACTCGTAGTGGTCGTTTCATTGTAGCTACCTCCATTTCTGATAGATAGTGTGTCGTCCTACGCATCGGTCAAATACTCCCCAGTTGCTTGCGTAAATCAGATAGCCTTTCCTTCAGTACATCCAAAACTTTATTTTTGGTTTCAGTGTCCATATGATATTCAGCTTCGTTATATATTCCGTAAGGGCTGGACTTAATAAGAAATTGGGAGGTTCTCTTGATGACTCTTCCTGTCCATACTTTTTCAGCACTGTGTAGAAAGTCTTCTAAATCCAGAATCTCTTTTTTGATTATATTGGCTATTCTCAATTCTTCATCAGTCATTTTCTTACCCTTTCATAGATATATAGTGTCTTCAAAGTGTTCATCAATACGCTTCATTCTTTCTTCGTGCGAGATTAATTCGGCTTCGGCATCCAACATATCCTTTTCGTGAAGATATGCTCCGAAACTATCGCCTATTTGCTCCGCTAACATCATTTCTCCTTTATGCCAACGGATTTTATCTATTAAGTCTACTGGTTGCATTGAGTACCCCTTTCTATGTCACAATATGTGTCTTATTTAACGTTAAAGCTCCGGAATGTGACACTCTATAGTGTTATGTCCTTAGCGAAATCGAACGTCGCCACAATTGATCTTTTGAATATAGGGATATGACTCAACAATGCATGTTTCTTTAGAAATCATACTTACATAGCCTGATGGTAGTATCACTGAATAATTAAATTTTTCTTCTTCCAAAATTGGAAGTTGAAACAATCCATAATACTTTTCGCATACAGCGTAACGATCCACCAAATGATTAAACTTCCACTTTTCATGCAAGCTCCAATCATTTTGATCTGACACGATATACCACATCGATTTGTCGAATGGGTGAGCTTTAACATTGTACTGCTCCCCTTGTTTCAACTTATCATCACTATAACTATCGATTGCTTCTACTAATACTTGTTCCAACATAGCTATACACCACTTCCTTTATTTGTGTCGTATAATGTGTCCTCAATGCCAACTTGCATTGTAAACCTCACCAGTTTCAACATTTTGCAAATGTCGGCGCTTCTCATGATCAATAACTCTGATTCTGTACTTTCCAAGCATTTCTGAATTTTCTTCATTATCTAATTGACCATTAAAAATCATATTTTTTTCTTGCCCATCAACTTCATAAACAACAAATTCATAATTCCACGCCCAATAAATAGCTTCCACAACATTATCCGTAGGGATTTGTACGTACTCAGCACCATCCCAATCCCAAGCTATAAATTTACATTCCAATTTAATTTCTCCTTCCTGTACAATATGTGTCTATGTCCATTCGTACTGCGACATTAATTATTTATCGTAAATAAGTCATGCTCAAACTCTTTGGGTTGAACTTCGTTATATCCCTCTTCAACTGAATCAAACAAGCTGATATAGAAAGCTTCACGTTTATTTAGTTTGTCTTTTGCATTAGCATACAATTTGTCTGCATTTATGTTATAAGTTACGACTTCAAGTACTTCAAATACCAAATCAGAAATATCCACTTGTTCAAATTTCTTTTCTATTTTCAAATGCTGCCACCATCTAAACAATGCAGGCTTAATAGTTTGTCCAACATAACATTTCATGTTTCTTTTGTTAGTAATTTTGTAAATATACCCTGTCACTTCATCATCCTTATATCTTGATAGTCCAACATGGTCATTTTCTGAAATATATTCTTGGTAATATTCAGTTTTTGCTGCTTCACGACATTCTTCAGAACAGTACTCATTATTTTGAAACAGATGAATATTTTTTGCCCCAATAATTTTTTTTGTCTCCATACAACCATTGCAAGTAATTTCAATTTCTTTGTATTGCCTGTCATACCAATACCTATCACTTTCAGTTAAATAAATATAATTATTATCAATTGTTGGATTCTTA
>DXHF01000183.1 GCA_019113605.1 Candidatus Paenibacillus intestinavium | reverse complement strand
CAAGATAACAATTCCTTATTTAAGTGATATACCATTTATAGGAAAAGTGTTTTTTAATGCATATCCAACGACTTATATAGCTATTGTATTAGTTGTTTTGATTTACTTCTTTTTATTCAAGACGTCAAGCGGACTTAGATTACGCGCAGTAGGCGAACATCCAAGTGCTGCAGATACGGTTGGAATTAAAGTAAATCGTACACGTTATATCGCTGTTATTCTTAGTGGGTCGATTGCGGCGCTTGGAGGAGCAACTATCGTGCTTACCTCGAACAGTAACTTCGCATTTAATACCATTTCAGGACAAGGATATATTGCGCTTGCAGCAGTTATATTTGGAAAGTGGAATCCTGTAGGTGCGATGCTTGCGGCTATGTTCTTTGGTCTGGCACAGGCGGTAAAGGATCAATTGCAAATTTTTGAATTTGCAGCAAGCATTCCTAATGAGGTTTTCTATATGCTACCGTATCTGTTAACACTATTCGTATTAATTGGAGCAGTAGGTAAAGCCCGAGCACCGAAAGCATTAGGAGAACCGTATGAGGTAGGGAAAAGATAAGAGGATGAAGCTAATGTTTAAAGGTTTGTTGAAATTTTTTCATATTGAAGAAGAAAAGACAACGATACGTACAGAGGTCGTTGCGGGGCTGACCTCATTTATGACGGTTGCCTATATTATTGCGGTCAATGGAACTATTTTAAGTATGACCGGTATGCCTTACGAGGCTGCTACGATCGTTACCGTAATCTGTTCTTTTATCGGTTGTATGTTGATGGCACTTTGGGCAAACTCACCCTTAATACTTGTGCCTGGAATGGGTGATAACGCATTTTTTGTGTTTACCTTAGTATTCTCGTTAGGACTTACTTGGCAGCAAGCGCTTGCTGCTGTATTTATTGCAGGGATCGTATTCATGTTAACTTCGATAACAAAAGGGGCCGATTATTTATCACGCTCGATCCCGAAGTCTATGATTAATGCCATGACAGCTGGAATCGGTCTCTTTATTGCTTTTTTGGGTTTGAAAAATGGGGGACTTATTGTTGCAAATGAAAGTACATTTGTTACCCTCTCTAAACTAAGCGACCCTTACGCACTAACAACGATATTAACGCTACTCATTGTCTTACCACTGTTTATGCGGCAAGTAAAGGGAAGCTTTCTGATTGCCATTATTGCAGGAACTGGGATTGGTGCGCTATTAGGCATTGTTGATTTTTCAACTTTGAGTGATTTTAGTATTTCCTTTAAGGGATATGGAGAGCTATATTTTGCATTAGATTTTAGCGGAATAGGCACGCTCAATTTTTGGACCGCTGTTTTCTCATTATCGATGGTCATTATTTTTCAGAATATGGGAGCACAACTTGGAATGCTTCCTAATAAAGCAAAATTTCAAAAATCATTTCAGGCCAATTCCATCTCCGTAATTAGTGCGGGACTTTTGGGTTGCAGTCCTATGACGACAGCTGCTGAGTCAGCGACAGGAATAGCATCAGGTGGGAGAACGGGGCTAACGTCGTTTACGACAGGGATTTTATTTATTCCGGCCTTGTTTCTCATTCCTCTTTTCAAAATTATACCGAATAGTGCGATTGCCCCAGTGCTTATTATTGTGGGCTGCCTAATGGTTTTAAGTATTAAGGACATTCCTTTTAGTGACTTTACTGAAGCTTTCCCAGCCTATTTAATGCTGGCTATAATGCCGTTATCCTTTAGTATTGCCAATGGTATTGCTTTTGGGTTCATTGCATACCCCATTCTAAAATTAGTTGCGGGCCGAAGGAAAGAAATATCTCTGACGATGTATCTTATCGCATTTTTCTTTATTCTCTATTTTATTTTGGGTTCGATATAAATAAACTTAAGCCTGAAGGTGATAGGATTAACTGAAGAGCAGCCTAAATGCGAAGTGCCCCCAATGTTGGACACAACTAACATTTAAGGGGCTTTTTTGTAGATAAATTCACAAAAAAGTAACTTTAATCGCTAGTGGAAAAGCGTAGCGGTCTAACTAGTGGGTCCGTTGTAGCTAATTTGTATGAAGATGCTACAATAGTAATGAAAGGGTGAAGATGATGACCACCAAACATTACGGAATATCTAATGATCAGAATAATCAATCAGCAACGATGACAAAGCATGAAATAATTATCAATCACATACAAAGCCTCGCTGTAGGTACGCGCATCTCCGTTCGAGCAATTGCTAAAGAGTTGAAGGTTAGCGAAGGAACGGCCTATAAAGCGTTTAAGGATGCCGAAATTACTGGATTGGTTTCAACGAAGGAAAGAATTGGAACTGTTCGTATAGATCGCAAACGAAGAGAAGCACTGGATCAACTATCGTTTCGAGAAGTAGCTGAAATCGTTGAGGGGCGATTACATGGTGGATTAGAAGGGCTTGAAAAAACGCTCCAGAAATTTGTAATTGGAGCAATGGAGCTAGAAGCGATGCTGCGCTATATTAACGAGGCATCACTACTTATTGTAGGTAACCGCAAAAATGTACATAGACGAGCGTTAGAGCAAGGCGCGGGTATATTGTTAACGGGTGGTTTTGAGCCTGAACAAGAAGTCATTGATCTAGCGAATGAGCTAGCATTGCCAATACTTTCTACTCGTCACGATACATTTACAGTTGCTTCAATGATTAATAGAGCAATGTATGATCGACTCATTCGTAGAAAGATCATTCTACTTGAAGATATCGTAACATTTACGAAACCAGCAGATGTGATGTATACGAGGCAGACGATTGCCGAGTATTATGAGTTATTCAAAACGACGGGATCTGCACGATTTCCTGTGCTGGATGATCGTGGTAGAGTTGTTGGGATGATGACGGCAAAGGATGCAGCAGGAGCAGAGGACAGCATGCAGGTAGACAAAATAATGTCTAAGCATCCAATTACTGCAGCACCTAATATTGCAGTAACGTCCGCCGTCCATACGATGGCATTAGAAGGTATAGATTTGCTGCCAATTGTCGACCGACATCGGAAATTATTAGCAGTTATAACTAGAAAAGAAGTACTTGATGCTATGCGATTTGCTGGGAAACAGCCTGAAACGGGAGAAACATTCGAAAATTTAATATGGACGGGGTTTGTACTGGAATCAGATATTGTTAGTGAGGATGCGAGTATGGTGTTTAGAGGGAAGATTACACCTCAAATGTCAGGT
>DXHF01000182.1 GCA_019113605.1 Candidatus Paenibacillus intestinavium | reverse complement strand
TATCGGGCAAGTTGTATTTGGTTTTGGTGCATTATTTCTAGGACTATCGATTACGAGAAATGGTCTGCAGCTACTTTCTCTTTCTGATTATACATCTGAATTTATGTTGAATTTATCGGACATCCCATTGTTTGGCATTATTACGGGAATAGTATTGACGCTAATATTAACTAGCTCGAATGCTGCAATTGGTGTACTTCAAACTATTGCTGATGAAGGTCTAGTTCATTTGGACGGTGCATTATTCATTTTGTTGGGTAGTAATATGGGGTCAGCTGTTATTGCTTGTATAGCAGTAATTGGTGCAACGATTAAAGCGAAACGAGTAGTGTTTCTTGATGTCATTTACTATATTTGTGGTACGACTATTTTTCTGTTTTTGCATCATCCGATCTATTTATTTGTGGAATGGGTAGGGAAGTCACTGCCAATTAAAATGCAGCTTGCTACTGCTCATGGAATATTTCAATTCATTACGGGCTTAGTCTATATTGTGCTGACACCGCTACTTATCAAATTAGCGAATACGGTTATTCAATCTCAGCATACGACTACAGAAGTAACCTTTGGGGTGCAGTATCTAGACAAGCGATTACTTGCTACACCAAGTGTCGCACTTGGACAAGCACAATATGAGGTTATCCGTATGGGGACGATTGCTCGTGAAACATTGCTACATGCTGCCCATTATTTCTTCGAGCAAGACTCGCGCTCTGCTAATTTGGCATCGAAAAAAGAAATATTAGTTAATGAATTGGATCATCAAATTACGGATTATATGGTACGAATTCATCAAAATGGATTAACTGCGCAGGAATCCGAAAAGGCTACAGGATTACTTCATATCGTTAATGATATTGAACGAATTGGGGATCATGCGGAAAATGTGGTGGAGTTGGCTGATTATTGTATTCGTAATCGATTACAGTTTTCTAAGGAAGCATTGGAGCAATTACATACGATGTTTGACGCAGCCGAATGGATTACTTCACGTGTATTATATGCGCTAGAACAAAATGATCGCTCAGCAGCGGCGGATGTATTAGGAAGGGAAGCGGACCTAGACCGCATGGAGCTTGAATTTCGAACGGGTCATTTCAAACGACTTCATAATAATCACTGTCGTGGTAATTCTGGTGCGATATTTCTAGATGTACTGAGTAATTTGGAGCGGATAGGGGACCATAGTAAAAATATCGCTGAATATGTATTAAAATAAAAGAAATGCCCGCAGTTTTGCGACAAGTCGCTTGTCACATTGCATTACTTAGGCATTTCTTTTGCTATATTTTGAAGCCACATCTCTATTCATTGCTTTTTTGTTGTATTTGTTTCCATTGCTGTGTTAACTGTTGAAGCTTTGTTAGCATAACGCTAGAGAGCTGTGAAGTGGCCTCTAACTGCTGGATGTCGCCAGAAGTAATCAGAGTAAGTAGCTGCTCGGCCTGCTGCTGCATCTCATCTAGCGAGTCAGTGTAGCTCGTCTGTTGTAGAGGGATTGCAGTGATAGATGTTACAGATGCAGAGTTTGCTTGCAGAGTAGCATGACTTGTTTCGTTGGCGTGATCTGCGTGTTGTACCGTTGTTGTTGCTGATTCGAAAGTATCGTTTTCATCCGAGGAAGCCTGTTGCTTGCCTACAGCAGTTGAAGCCATACTCAGTTCGGCTTGCTCATTCATAGCAGCTGCAGCTTTACGTAGCTCTTCCTGCTCAGCCTTTTCTTGACGATCTTTCTCACGAGCTAATTTTTCTTTGCGATTTTGTTCGAACACGGACCATGTTTCTATTAATCCGCTCCCATTTTTCAATAACAGCTTTTCTTTCGTTGCATCAGAAATCGTCTTGTCTTTGAATAGTTTGGCAATCTTTTTCACATCACTAACTGGCAGTTCATCTCGGGCGGTCGTAAGTGCTAAAGTATCACGATATTCAAATGGTAAATCTTTTAATGGTATTAACTGATCTTCCGTCAAGCAATCTTTGCGGATTTGTGTTCCTCCGACGATAAGTTTTTTCACAGCATTGCCAAATTTTAATAACTCACATTTGTTTTTAATATAGCTCTCTGGCTTGCCTAGCTTACTGGATAATAGCTTCATTGAGCTTTGAAACTGGGAATCGTTCATCAATTTATGGAAGGCTTCTGCTTCTTCAATTGGGGAGAAATCCTCGCGTGTCAAATTTTCTGCGATCTGTTCTAAGTAAATATCCGTCTCATCTGTCGCAGTGGAAACGATGCAAGGTATGTTTTCAAGTCCAACCCTAAGCGAAGCTTTATAACGACGATTACCGTAAATGATCATGTATCGTCCATTGTCAACAGTGCGTACTTTTATCGGAGAAAGCAAACCTATTTCTGAGATGCTTTTTGCTAATTCATCCAATGCTTCTTCGTTAAATTGATATCGCGGCTGGTCTTTATCTTCATCGATGAGTGATATCGGAATAAGTGTAATATCCATTTATCGTGCTCCTTGTCTATTAAGTTCTTATCTTTCTATTGTATCATGAGCATGAATTTTACGCAGTTTCCTTTAGGAGTAAGATTAAAGTAGACTTTCTGAACTTGCATAGGTCGTTATAATCTGATAGCTTTTAGGGATAATAATCGATCAAAATTTTGGGGGTAAATATAAGATGGCATTAGAAATTGAACGCAAATATTTGCTAGAAATCTCTTCACAACAGTTAATAGAGCAAGGTATTATAGAGCAACAATCACAGCATCGCATTGAGCAAACGTATATTGCTATGGATGTTGATCAAGAGCTTCGCGTTAGACGTATTCGCGATACGGCTACAGGAAACTACAGCTATACACATACATTCAAAAATGGTGTTGGGCTTGCACGTGAAGAAGTTGAATATGAGATTACACAAGTCATTTATGATCAAGTGATGGAAGCATTCGGTTTTGTTCCGCTAACGAAAGATCGGATTACTGCTAAGTGGAATGATGTTATTGTAGAAATCGATATATATGATCAAGTAGATTTCGTCGTCGTTGAGGTTGAATTTGATTCTATGGAAGCAGCCAATGAATTTGTTCCTCCGACATGGTTCGGCGAAGAAATTAGTTTCAATAAAAAATATAGCAATAAAGCAGTTTGGAAGCAGCTTCAAAGTAAATAGTTAACTTTACTGGGAAAGAGGGATCTTATGATTTCATTCGGTATTATTGGAACTAACTTTATTAGTGATCGTTTTATAGCGGCGGGCTCAATGCTGACGAATTTCTCAGTGGGAGCAGTATGTTCTCGTTCTGTAGATACAGCTCAGAGCTTTGCTAATAAACATAATATTGTTCATTGTTATACGGATGCAGTAGAGATGCTTGATAGTGGAAATATTCAAGCTTTATATATTGCTTCGCCAACCAATTTACATGCCCATTATGCGCAACTAGCATTAG
>DXHF01000181.1 GCA_019113605.1 Candidatus Paenibacillus intestinavium | reverse complement strand
AATTGTCCTCTTGAAAACTGTCCTTCATAGTGTAACTCTTTATTCAAATAATAGAGTTTACCTTTACCTTCATAGATGCCATTAGCAAGTTCACCTTCATATATAAGCGCTTTATCACTAGTCAATAGCTTTGCTTTGCCCGTGTAGGCTGTAGCTGCACCGTCTGCCTGTACAGTAATCGCAGGTGTACGATTGAATAACTTATTAATGAATTTAGGTGGCTTAATAAAAATAAAGAAATATAGGACGAGAATAACGATAATAATAATGATAACGAGTTTTTTGGATATGTAATAATTACCTAGAGCAAAATAACTTTCCCTCGTCGTTTCTTTATTACCTAATATTTGTTTAAATTTGCGTTTAATCCATTTTGCAAGAAGCTTAGGCCAATTTTTTAACCGCTTAAGCGGCATAATTATACGCTTTTTAATCGGATTAAGAAACGGCTTAATAATTTTTTCAATCATGAGCCATTACTCCTTTGTACTTCTTTAGGTGATAAGATAGCTAAGGTACCTGAACAGTAAATTGACCAGGTGCATTAATAGAGATTACACCTCCGAAAGAGCACATGCATTTTGAAGAATTGTTGAGTGCAGGCATATTGGCGATCATAACGGTGGGAGATCCCGGTGCCCATGGTGCAACCGTTACAGGGACACATGGCATTGGTGTTAATACGCCGAGTGCAGCTGCAGTAGCAGCAGCTACTGTGGGGTTAGCAAGTGATGAGCACATCGCAAAAGGTAATATATTAACCATAGGTTTGTTATCTAATATGTTGGCGAAAGGAAGTGTGGTTGTCACTCTATTAATTGGGAGAGAGAGAAAGATACTAGGTGCCATTCCAAAACTACACTGGAGCGATGCTCCGCCACAAACGAGTTGTCCGATGTTTATCACCTATCTTTATATAATAATAATCGTATGCCATATTGAGAGGAATATCACATACATATGAGTAGAAAGGGAGGATTCCATTTCATTTTACTATTAGTATTGTAGTAGGGCAATAAATAAGTACAAAATCAACACAAAATTACTTAAATATAGTAAAATAAAGCTAAGTGCCGTATAATAGCTAGGTTTCTCGATGGATTAACATTAATCAATTTCAAGTACAGGAGAGATTGTATTGAGAACAAAGCTAATGTTATTACTTGTAAGTATACTTATTTGTATTTTCTTTATCGTTAGTTTAAGAGAGATGGCCACCTTCCAGCCGGTTAAATCTAGCGAGCAATACGCAATGATCTCCCAAGCTATTAAAGATGAGCAAGGATCATTGTACACGATTGCTGATTCCAAAAAGTTTTTACGGAAAATCGATGCTTCAGGAAAGCTTATTTACTCGCTAGCAAGTGAGATGAATCAAGATGCTAGACATACTTATATGTTCAATGATGTCACGACAGATACATATGGAAATGCCTATGCATTACTTACCATTCTCGATGATTATGGATTGCAAGTGACAGGCGAAAAAATATTGAAAATAAGCGCCGATGGTAAGGACCAATTAGTTATTCATAGCGAGCAATATGACGCATCAGATTCTCTAATGCGAGTAGGACGCATACAAAATTTATACATCGAAAACTCGGAACTTTATTTTTTCAATGTACAGACACATGCGACAACGATGTTCAGTATGAATGTTAATAGTGGTTTGCTGCAATATCCGACTCAAGTTTCCCGATTTGAAATGCCAAGTAATCATTTTTTGAAAGAAGTGACGGGCAAACCTAACTCCCCAGTTTTTTATACTACAAAACAAGGATTCCTTTTCTCCCAAGAAGGAACAAAATCAACGGGGCTATTCCCTGCTGCTGAGGCAGATATCCTTAATTTTCCGGTTGAAATTGATTTAGCACAAAATTCTTATATTTATTATTTGGATCAGCATGCTGAAGCTGTCATGCGTATTGCATTGGACAACCAGCAAGCAAACCCAGAGCAAATACTTTCACGATCGCAGCTTATGCAGCAATATGAAGATATCTCATGGTCTAGCTTTACTGATCTATCGCTTGACTATGGAAATATTCTCGTTACGACTTCTGAGCATATTATTGAGCTTGACTCGCAGGGTCAGGTTGCAAACATTTACGATGGATACAAATATAGTTCAATGCACAATGTGTTAGCCGTAGCGTTCTGGATAATTGCTGCGTTGCTTCTATTTGTTGTTATCTATACGATTCGATTTATTTATCGCGATATGATGAAGCGTCAAATGTATCTTTTGATGAAGCAGCTGCTTATTATACTGCCTGTACTATTACTATGTATGGCTTGGTTGTCTTACACAGTCTATCAAACGGTTTCGGCAGAGAAGAAGCAAGACGCATTTAAACAATTGAAAATATTAGCTGCCAATGGTAACTATCTTGTTGATGGAGATGAGCTGGAGCAATTAACATCTCCGCTAGATTATAAGAGTAGCTCGTTTGTCTATGTGAAGCAACGATTGAACGAAGTATTCTCACTTTCTGGTGAGGAGCGTGATGGTTTATACAATACGATCTATCGTTACATGAATGGCAAGCTATATATTGTAATGGACGATGATGATGGTATTACGATGTTTACACCATTTGAAATTACGGAAGATAATCTCCCCGTACTTGAGAAGGGTGAACTTGTATTAGGTGAATGGCAGGATTCAAGTGGTGAATGGATGTTTGGGCTTGGGCCAATCTACAATAGTGCAGGCGAAGTCATTGGAATTTATGAGACAGGTAAAGATATGGCGAGTATTACGCGCAGCAATATGAATTTACTTGGTAAAGTACTGGAAATCGTTGCATGGATCGGAATTGTTCTAGCTGCAATCATTACGATTATGACGATTTACTTTTTGGCGTCAATACGTAAGCTACGTCGTAGTGTTAATCAAATTGCGAGTGGTGAATGGGATGTTAATGTTCAAATTACAACAAGAGATGAAGTAGCTGAATTAGGGGATCGCTTCAATATGATGGCAGGTGCCATCAAAAGGTATGTGCTTGAAGTGACCAAATTAAGCAATATGTATTTCCGATTTGTACCGCAGCAATTTTTGGAGGTACTTGGCAAAAAGAAGATGTCCGATGTACAACTAGGCGAACAACAGACGCGTAATATGACGATACTCGTTTGCTATATGCGTCAGTTCAATGATATGTCGAGCAAGCTAAGCACTGCTGAAAACTTTATTTTTATCAATTCATTTCTGAAGCAATTTGGACCGATTATTCGTGAGCATGGTGGATTTATTAGCCGTTACTTAGGACCAGGCATGCTAACGATGTTCCCGAACGATACGAATCATTCGCTAATGGCAGCGTATCATATACGTCGTGCACTTGAAGAGTACAACCAGCAACGAACAGAGCAAGGCTTGCCGTCCATTGATATAGGTGTAGCTATTCATGCAGGCGATGTTATGCTCGGTATTATTGGTGAGGAGCAGCGTCTTGAAGGTAGTGTTGTTTCTAATCATGTACAGCTTACACTGGACCTTGAGCGGCTATCTGAAAAGCTCGGCGTTTCTGTATTGTTGACCGCGCAAGCAAGGGAGCAATTAGATCTTGCGAGAACGATGCAATGCCGTTCTCTAGGGTGGATTCAGCTCGACGTTGATCAAGCGCCGATTCAATTATTTGATTGGTATGAAGGCGATTCTATCCATATTCGCCAATTGAAAGCAGAAACAAAGAAACAATTTGAAGCGGCGATTGAGGCTTATCGCAATGGAAGGTTTTATGACGCGCGTGAAGGATTTGTGCAAGTAGTGAAACGCAATCGTTATGATCTTATTGCGAAGTTGTATTTCTTTGAAAGTGATCGTTATTATCAAGAGGGTGCACAATTAAACTGGAATGCCGCTCTAAAAATATCATAAGTGATCAACAGATGCTGGAAATGAGGGTGAATTATGAATGAGATGATTCAACAACATATTAATATTAAGCCTGTCACAACTGGAACGGAAGCGGGCAAAGTATCAGACTTTTTGCTAGGTGAGCATTGTTTTGATGACCAACGATTTACACCTGGGGAGACGGAGCAATTACGTTGGTTGCCGATGCGGAGCTTACAAGAGAAACATGTATTTTGTTGGTTTGAAGAAGAGGATGATCACATTATTTCTGCGATCATATTTGTTGAAAATGAACATCGTAGTGGTGGTTATCGTTTAGAATATTTCGGTGTACATCGCGAATATCGTCACCGCAAGTTAGGCTGGAAGCTGATGGATGCTATGTTCCAATATTGCCAAGCGCAGCAAGGCCGCTATATTGAGACGTTTACTTGCGATCTGCCAGAGTATGAAAGTGCTAGAAAAATGTTTCAACGTAATGGTTTTACGTTTATGTGTCATATGCCAGAGTATTATTATCCTGGTGAAGGGAAGCTATTATATATAAAGCAATTGTAGGGGAAGCTCTAAACGTCCGACTGTGATCACGAAGCGTATGCTACCGTAGCGTACTCGACATCGAATATGAAGCGAACTTGGAAAGTACGGTTCGCGTGTACCCATAACGTACACTTGCGCTTCCGCCTTTCTCAAGTAGCGCTTCATCTTCTTGGTGCTGACAGCCGAACTTTTAGAGCCTTTATTGGAAGCTTCGGTCAAGTGACCGCCCGTATACGTTGCTTCGTGTTATTCGTTACTAATAGGTGCTACATATGCTGTGATTCAACCTCATTGTTAATATACAATGGTGGTTACAGCATAGATGTAGTACCTTTTTTTGTTCAATGCAGTAAACAGAGCTTGACGATATCAAAAATTTACACGAACGGACAGAGGATCCGTTATCTGTGAATTTTAGGGTTAAATGGAGTTATAAAGGACACAGAAGCCGTTATTTGTCCTTAAAGAAATAGAAAAACATCAAAAGGTGTGGAATAAGTGCATCTGTGTCCGCTAGAAACGATAATAGAGGCCTATACTGCAAATAAGGGTACTGGTGTCCGCTATCAGAAACGAGTGAACAAATCAAAATCAACCTTGGTTAATATTGAAGTACTGATTTCGGTTTTGAGCCCCTTTTTTTAGCTGGAATCAGATTATTATTTAATCTATCGGACAATATCTTGTATAATGGAAAGTAGAGTAGAAAGTGAGGCGTATTTATGAATCCTATTCAGGTTGAAGATATTCAGAAACATATTGATGCTTTTCGAAACACTCCATTATATATCCATTTGGAATTAACGACAGGCGCTTACGCTGCACATTTGGATACAACAAAGCATCCAGCAGCTAATTTTATACGTAACGCAGTTATTACGTATTCACATGGTTCTATTGAAGGGAAAGGTCCCTACCGAGTGGGCTTAAAGCTTGAGCATGGTTGGGTATATGCAGAAGGCTTAACACATTATGTAGACGATGAGCAAGGTAGGTTGGCATTGGCAGGGATTAATTCGGAGGGGAAGCTGGTAGTAGCCCTACAACTAAGCACAACCCCATTCTAAAGAGGAAGCTGGAAAAACTCGACTGTGATCACGATGATTATGCTGACGTAGCTTAGTCGACATCGAATCTGAAGCGAACTTGGAAAGTACGGTTCGCGTGTACCAACCACGTACACTTGCGCTTCCGCCTTTCTCAAGTAGCGCTCCAGCTT
>DXHF01000180.1 GCA_019113605.1 Candidatus Paenibacillus intestinavium | reverse complement strand
CGGTCAGTGTTAGAGTACGTACCGTTTGCAGATTGGTTAGCAAGTGTATTCATACGTTGTAGCATTGCATGAACTTCTGTTAGCGCACCCTCAGCAGTTTGGATCAATGAAACGCCATCTTGAGCGTTACGTTGAGCTTGAGTCATACCATTGATTTGGAAACGCATATTTTCAGAGATTGCAAGACCAGCAGCATCATCAGCAGCACGGTTAATGCGGTATCCAGAAGAAAGCTTCTCCATTGTTTTGTTCATTGCATTGTTGTTACTAGATAGGTTGCGGTGTGCGTTCATCGCACCAACGTTTGTGTTAATAAACATAATTATCATCCTCCATGATTGGGTTTTCGTGCCACATCCTTGCGGCTACACTATATATATCGGAAGCCTCGCAGAGAAAGTTAATAGATTTCAAAAAATCATTTTTTGAAATCTATATAATAGGATACAACCTCTCCAGGAGTAGCTCCGCCATACGTTTGAACCGTCTTACGTTGGTTTTTAACATTCTTCATCTCGATAGAGCTTCCGTCATACCACACCGCTATATTCCGCTGAATCTCTTCATTCATCGCATTCAACAATTCCACGGTATTCATAATATCGCTAGTATCTACAGATGACTGGGAAACCATCTGTATGCTAGCTTCAATACTAGTATGCAATGCTAGCTTACTAGATTCCAACCGCGTTAAAGACTCTATTGTTTCCTCCGATTGTTCCTCGCTCGTCAATGAAAGCTGCTGCCTTAAGATTTCCTTAAGCTGCAGCAATTGCTGCTCAAGATTAGCTAACTCATTAGCCATTCATCTGCACTTCCTTACTTATTGACTGCCATGCTTCTCGAATATCTTTAATAATGGCTATCGCTTCATGAATTGGCTCATCAAACTTCTTAATATTTGCCTGAATAAGTAAATCAATAACATAGCGATAAAGATTATTAAGGTTTACCGCTATGTCATTACCTTCATTGAAATTAAGACATGCTATGAGTTCAGTAACAATATCTTGAGCCCTAGATAATGATAGATTAGTAGCTTCAATATCATGGGCCTCGATATTAGCTATTGATTGATTCATAAATCTAATTGCACCATCGTAAAGCATCGTAATCAAACGGTGAGGAGAAGCCGTCTCATATTTGTTTTTCTGATAGGCTTGATATCCATTAAAGTTAGAGATCACTTAGTCTTCATCCCCTTAATTCACTTTATTTGTTGGAGCCCGCTAGAGTGTCAAATTGAGATTTCAACCAGCTTTGCTCACTCTTCAGCGATGTAAGCATAATTTCCATATTACTAAATTGAAGCTTTAGGCGAGCTTCTTGCAGTTCAAGCTTACGATTCATTTGCTCCATGCGTTCATCGGCTACTTTAATCTCTGAGTCATACCCTGTAATTTTCGATGTAAGCATACCATTCACCGTTGAAGTATATCGAGTCATAATACCTGAAAGCTGAGTAAATATACCTGCATTTGAAACTGGTCCCTCTGATGGAACTTTGCCCACAGCTGTTGCATCCGCATCGTTAGTAAGAACATTAATTACTTTCTGTGGATCAGCTGCGAACGCAGATTTAAACGCTTCTTCGTCGAAAGTAATTCTACCTGTCATCTCACTTGCTGATTTGGCACCTTTATCGATACTAAGTCCCAAGTCGCTCATAAATGTCGAAAATCCATTAGCACCTGGAGTCGTAATAACCCCCCTGTTAAACAGATTATATAGATCATCACCAATCTGCTTCAACAAACTATTACCTTGAAGAGGATTCGTTACTTTATCATCTGCTGGCTTTGCTAAATTATCTTTTACTAGATCATTAAGATCATTATAGGCTGTAACAAAAATTTTCATATTATGCACAATAGATTCTGTATCAGCCCCTACTGTTACTGTGCTTTCACCTGTACCCGTTAACTTGAATGAAACGCCTGATATTAGTCCCTCAATATCATTAGTGCTACGATCTGTAATCTGCATACCATTCAAGCTAAATTTGGCATTTGATCCTGCTACCACTTCAGTAGTAGTTATTCCACCGGAAATAGATACCTCATTGAGCGATCCCGCGCCAGTTTTAGTTGAAGTTAACATTAATTCGAATGGGCCACCGCTAGTTTGCTGTATCAATGTAGCATTAGCCCCAGAAGAATTACTACCAGATGCTGATGCTTTATTGATGATTTCAGCTAGCTTTTGTAATTTATCTTCCGGATTTGTGCCAGCATTTATTGCAGTTACATCATCGGAACTTAATGTATAGCCACCAATTGTTAAATTTGTATCAATTTTACCTAGCAATTCCGTGCCGGAGACCCTAACAATATTCGCTTTAGCTAATGCATCTACTTTAATTTCATAGCTTCCTGCACTTGCACCCGCTTTAGCAGTCGCACTTACGTTTGAGCCAGTTGAAGTCGCCTTTAGTTGACCATAATCTGACCCAAGCTTCAAAGAATTCAATGCCGTTTCAAGCGATTTGAATTTCGAGTTAATGGTGCGGAATACACCTTGCTGTGTTTGCAAATCTGCTTTCTTTGTTTCCATGTTCTTGTATGGAATATTTTCAATAGCCATCATATCTTTAATAATTTGAGCCGTGTCCAATCCAGATGATAGACCATTAATACTGAATGCCATAATATTCACTCCTTTATATTCATTATTATTTAACGCTTTTCATCAATAAAAAATCCAATCATATCCTTGAGCTTAGCCGCTAACTCGATAATATGCTTACCAGGGATGCTTTCAATAACCTCCAGCGTACGGGAGTCGAATACTTCCACATAATATTGTTCGGCCTCTTCACTGAACTTAATGCGCATGGATTTGCTTTCCATTTTCAGCGTTGCGTTGACTTTCTCCACTTCCTTGTAGAGTCTGTCTCTGTCTTGCTCTGTGAATTTAGAATCTGCGTTGTTAGTAGCATGTGCAGAAAAGCCAATCTTCTGGATTTCTTGTGAAGCCTCTACTTGCTTCTTCACTCCAGGTACTTGACCCCAATCAACTGAGGATCCATCCATACGATTGATTGAACTAAACACAATAATTCCTCCCTTAACTGTTATCGTTACGGAGAGATCGCTTCATAAGCTGCTTTAATATTCCCTTGGTGCCTTGATCACTCGATATTACTGATTGTACATTTTCTGCTTTAATAGCGTCGTACACTTCAGATCGCAAAATCTGAATATGCTTTGGAGCTTCGAACCCCAGCTTAATCGTATCGCCTTCAACCGCTAACACATGAACTTCAATATCATTGGCAATCCGCACAACTTCGCCGACTTTGCGCTTCAACACTAGCATTAGCCGTCACCTTTAATAACCAATGGCGCTCGCAAACTTAGTGAATCATCTGCAACGACATATTGGCAACCTTTCTGCGTAGTCGTTACGACAAGAATCGGTGCTCGCAAATTAATGTACGGACTATTATCGATAAATCGCAATACATAAAATATCACTAATTCCGCTTCATCTTGCACGCCCAGTTGTTCAACGGTTGCTTCATCTATATGAAAGCTTATATTATTCTCGCATAATGCTGCAGGAATTAATAATAGGCTAATATCATCGGTAAATGACTGCAAAACAAACAGTTCGGTATCTTCATAAGGCAGTAATGCAAATTGCTGTAGATGAGAAAAACCTACAATACCCTGCGAAAAATGAAAGTTTTGATAATCTTCTACAATAATTTCGCCATAAAGATTGCTCTTTATTACTTGATCAGAAACGGTATTCTCACCCATTGTATATTACACTCCCTTATCTTATTTAACGAATATAATCTAGTAATGACATCTGCATTACTTTTGCTCCAACGGATAAGGAAGCCTGTAGAACGTTTTGCTGTAGCTGTAATTGAATAATCGCATCTGCCATATCTACATCGGCAACACCTGATTTCAAAGTCGTTAAGCTAACCTTCTCGTCAGCGATACGACTTTGGATCATTTCAAAACGATTCATCCTTGCGCCAACTTCAGCTAAACTCAATGAAATTTGCCCGATTGCCCCATCAATATCCGTTAAGCTAGCGGATATTGCGGTTTGATCACTATTTTGCAAATGACCAATAATATTATCGAACATTTGAAAGATGTTATTTCCAGGAACTGCCGGAACTACTGGCGGACCCGGTTGTTCAGGTGTCCCTGCCTTGCCGAACACCATTTCACCGGTTAGACTTACCTCTACAGTTACAGATGAGCTTACATTTAAGTAATATACGCCACTATCCGTAGTATTATATGCCGCATTCGCTGACGAGTAAGGCTGTACATCTGTTTTTTGACCATTGAAGATATGTCTGCCATCATACGTACTATTACCGATTGAAACCATCTGTTCGCGAAGCTGTGATACCTCAAGAGCGATCTGCTCTCTGACCTCAGGAGTAACTGTACCATTCGCCGCCTGATTCACAAGTGTATTCAACCGTTGCAGCACTGCATTGGCTTGTTGCAGCACCGAATCCGTCTGGCTTAACCAGCCATAACCTGTATTCGCATTAGCAAGATATTGTTCATTACGAGCAAGCTCTGTCGTATAGCGCATCTGATAGCCAATTCCAACAGGATCATCACTTGGCTTACTAATCATCTGCCCCGTTGATAACTTATTCTGCCAGCTCATTATATTGTTGCTGTTGTTACCGATATTACGTAACAATTGCGTATTTTGCATCATACTAGTAATTCGCATAACCCATCACCTCACACTTTTTGTATGCTACCTTGATATACTTCTTCGAATCAAAAAGTAACTTCGAAAGCATCTGCTTAGTCTTTTTATATTATCTTCCTACAAGTCCCATACCGTTAATAACTCTATCAAGCATCTCATCTACCGCTGTCATATTACGAGCAGCTGCATTGTACGCATGCTGGAAGCGAAGCATATCAGTTAATTCTTCATCCATT
>DXHF01000179.1 GCA_019113605.1 Candidatus Paenibacillus intestinavium | reverse complement strand
TAGAATAACTCCCCTAAAAACTCCTTTACCTGACTCAAAAATAAGGGTCTCAACACAATCCCATTTATGTCAACGATAACGTACATAGGAAAATCATTAACTCCGATTGCGGCTACCCACTTAAAATTGCGTTCTTCTTGATCCCAAAATTGAACTTTTATAATTGATTCCGTAAATTCGGGATTGGAGTTATGGAAGATGTTCAATTCTGTTGTTTTACTATCAGGAAGATAATTGAATCAATATTTTAACGAGAAATAAAAATAGTAACCAATGACAAAACTATCAAAACCAAAATAATTAGTACAAAAACAATTACAAACCCTTTAATAAATCCAATGACAAACGAAGGCTCGCCTTTTTTCCGTGAACCGGTATAAGATTCTCGGATCCAGAGAACAAGAGTAGTTGCTAAGCTTGTTTTCACAGCAAATCTAAGTAATTCAAACAAATATTCCCGGATCGGGATTGAATAGATCGTAGTCATATTACTGTCTATACGCGTAATAGTATCTGGAATAAATACAAGAGCAAGAGCTAAGCCGATTAAAAATCCATATATTGCTCCCTTTACTAATTTCTTTTCGATCTCAATAACCCCCATTCAGTATAAAAGAATATTGGATAAATATCACATATTATCATATACGCCAACAATATGGATAATGTTGCTAAATAAACAAAAAGATCGGTAACCCACTACAGGTCGCTGATCTTTTTGCCTTTTACCATATAAAAACACACTATATACTAATTCATATCAATCGATAACTCTCCTGTATCACGATCGACTAGCACAATTCTACCATCCACATGCTCGCCGCCAGGAGTATATAGCTTCAATGTTGATGACTTACCACTTTTAGTCAATGTCTTAAGATCATCAGCTGTAATGGAATGTCCGAACACTTCTCGCCTAATGATAACAGTGCATCCTGAACGATAATTAGAACAACCATAATCTTTGCGCCCCATAAACAACTGACCACCACAGCCTGCCCTTGGGCACCGGGTAATTAATTGCAGACCGTTAGTGGCGTTCGCAGCTTTATCCGCAGTAGCTGTTACAGCGGATTTGGTCTGATTAGCTGTCGTTGTTGATGCTTTAGTGCTAGCTGTTGTCGATGAAGCTTTAGCGCTGCCTACTGCTGTTGATGTTTTTGCGCTTGTCGCTCCCGCTCCCGCTTCTTTGGCAGTTGCTTTCCTAGTACGAGGTTTTACTTCTTTGCCTTCAACATTTTCAGCATCTGTTTTTTTAGTACTCCTCGTTCGTTTCGGAGCTGCTTCCTGCTTCTCGAATGATGATTTGGCTACCATTGGCTGCACTCTCACTTTATCGACAATCATCGTTGCAAACTTCTTCACATTATTCATAAATTGCTCATTCGATGCGTTTCCGCGCGCAATATCATTCAATCGTTTCTCCCACATCCCGGTCATTTCTGGGGATGTAAGCAGCTCAACACCCGCTCCACGAATGAGTTCAATCGCAATTTTACCTTTGTTCGCAATCGTTATCCTTTTACCAACCATCGTGATATAGCCAACCGTCTTCAAACGTTCGATCGTGGAAGCCCTAGTCGCAGGTGTCCCAAGTCCCGAGTCTTTCATTGCCTCTCGCATCTCGTCATCTTCGATCTGCTTGCCTGCGCTCTCCATCGCTCTTAGAAGCGTCCCTTCTGTAAATGACTTCGGTGGCTTCGTTGCTTTCTCTCTTGCTGTCGCTGTTTTGCACAACACATCAGCATCTGCATTTAACTCAAATGGCTGATCTAGTTCTGTAACCTCATCTTGATCATCACCATCAGCAGGTGCTTTTTTCCGTTTTGTCGCTGCTTCATGACTTTGATCACTGTAGATCACTTTCCAACCAAGCTCCAGCAATTGTTTCATATTACTTTTGAATAGATGCTGTTCAACTTTCGTCAGAACAGTATGTCCCATATATCTTGCTGGTGGAAAAAATTGTGACAAAAATCTGCGCACGACAAGATCATACAGCTTCTGTTCATCTGCTGACAGCGAAGTAGCCTTCCGTACCGTTGGCATAATCGCATGGTGATCCTCTACTTTGGCAGGATTACAAATCGATTTATTACCGATATGGACAAGTGAACGATCACTTTGCTGCACCCATTGACCATAGCTCGTATTTTGCAATGCATTAAGCGCCTTATGCATCTCTGGAATATTTTGTTCCGTTACATAGTTGGAATTCGTCCGCGGATATGTAATAACTTTGTGCTTTTCATATAAGCTTTGGGCAATATCTAACGTCTTCTTAGCTGAAAAATTAAGCTTACTATTCGCTTCACGCTGCAACAATGTCAGATCATACAGTCGATGAGGATACTCTTTCATTTCTTTTGCTTCATACGACTCGATCATCCCGCGCTTTCCTTTTACATCGGAAACGATTGCATCAGCTTTTTCTTTCTCCGTAATTCGGTCACCTTGCCACATTCCTTTATAGTTCGTTTCCTCTTGCTGAAATTGAGCTTCGACATCAAAAAATGTTAACGAATCGAATTTTGCAATTTCAGCTTCACGATCATAAATTAATGCTAATACAGGCGTTTGCACTCTACCAACAGACATCAATTCATTATGCTTCGTTGTAAATGCTCTAGTACCATTCATACCAATCAGCCAATCCGCTTCACTTCGCGCAGATGCAGCTAACGTCAAATTGTAATAATCCGCTTCCGATCGTAACTCTTGAAATCCTTTACGAATCGTTTCAGCAGTTAGATCCGAGATCCATAGTCGCTCGACAGGTTGGTTCAGCTTCAAATAACGTTGAATAAGTGAGAAAATATATTGTCCTTCTCGCCCAGCATCACAAGCATTTACAATATGATTGCAACGCCCGGATAGTTCTTTAATTACTTTCAATTGATCCGCTGTTCGCTTATTTGCAATTAATTTGAACTGCTCCGGAATAATTGGCAAATGAGAAATATTCCATTTTTTATATCGATCATCATAAGCATCAGGCTCTGCTAATCCAACCAAATGACCGATTGCCCATGAAATAATATACGTCTCACCTTCTAAGTAACTACGCATATTTTTGGCTTTCGGCTCAATAGCAGCAGCGATATTTCGACCCATATCAGGTTTTTCGGCTATAATTAATGTCTTCATAATAACTCCTTCATGATTCATTCACTAATAATTAATGGTGTTAATCATTAATATAATTAATCATGGTAGTGAATAAGCTATTTACTCCAGTTGACCAATTCGGGTCTTCTGCATATTTACGATTAATCCAAACGATCGGATCAATATCTTGAGGACGGTCCTTGCTTAAATTAACCAATGTTCGCGCAGCAATCGCCGTCGAATCGTCAATCGTCGTATTATAATCTTCCCAGCTATGGAATACATTGAACGGATTATTGGCGATTTCTGCTGCTCGCTCATTGTCACGACTTACAAAAGCTTGCTCTTGACCAGTAATGGCAAACAGTAGTACTGGATGAATATTGAATTGTTTGGCAGTGTCCATAATAGCAGTATAATACGGTTCATCTACTAATATAGAATTCCGACTATTCAAATATTGAATCAATAAAGATTCGTTCACCGCTATATATTGAAAGTCCGACGGGAGTTCATTATACGCCAAAACTTCAATTGGTCCTGCTATAGAACTTTCATTGATGGCGACTAAGTCAGCTGGCTTGTCCTTCGTAACAGATGGAGAAAAATATGCATACAAACTTACTGCAAAGATTAGCATTAGAGAAGCCAATCCATACGTCACACTTTTTCTATGTTCGTTAACCGAAGTAGTTAAGCTGCTCCAAAGTGACCATTGAGTCGTAATAGTCTCGACAATTACACCTTTATCTACTCTCCAATTTTGGAGTAATTCCCGTTCTCCGTTCGTTAATGGTGCTTCACTACAAACCATATCAATGTCTTGTAATGAAACAGGCCGCTTCTGCGGAATAACGACTTGCTCAATCAATGTATTTGTAATGTGACGTTTTAATTCCGGGTGATAGGGCGGCAACTGACGCTCAATAACTTTCACAATGGCATCAGCAACGATTTCAGCATGTTTCTCTTGGGGCAAATGTGCATATTTTTGTTGAACATAGAACCGTATGCGATCCACTGAATCAAGCGACAGAACACTACTTTGCTCCATAGTTAACTTCAGCCCCATTTCTCCAACAGTATATCCTTCTAATTTCGAGAATTAGAACCTAATTCCTGCAAATAACATATCATTATTCAGTAAGTGACGAAAACACTAGCTTTACGCTACCGCTTGAGCAATTAATACTTGAATGTGATCCGATTCTACATATTGGCGCACTTGTTCCTTCTCTGAGAACGTCAGCTGATATTCACAATCACAACCAACATCCTGCGGAACCATTTGTGCAATAATACCTTCATGCGAACAAATAACAAGAATATTAAAATCAATAAGATCCTCTGGGAGAGGTGCTCCCTCCAATACAACTGGAATGAGATCAATATCAACCCACTGTTGATCCCTCTTCTCAATATGTACATCGAATGTTATAAATTTCAACTCATCTATCTGATCTAATCCGTACTTAATCAACAGTAGTCATTCTCCTTGTGTAAAACAATATAATTATATTTTATCATAAATAAGCAATGTATGGACAAGTAGTTCATAACCAGCAGCCAAAATGGATACACCAAAAAGCGGATCGCTATTACACTCATAGCGATCCGCTTTTTTATTCCACTAATCATTAAGGCAGCATCGAACTACCCATAAGATATTTATCAACTTCTTTCGCCGCTTGACGCCCTTCGTTAATTGCCCATACAACAAGACTTTGTCCACGACGAACATCACCTGCAGCAAATACTTTATCAATATTCGTTCTATAGTCACCATAGCGAGCTTTCACGTTAGAGCGGCTGTCCGTTGCCAATGTTAGTTGTTCAATAATTGTTGCTTCAGGACCTTCAAATCCAATCGCAATCAGTGCAATATCTACTGGCCATACTTGCTCTGTTCCTTCTAGCTCTTTGTATATTTTCTTGCCTGTCTCATCGATAGAGCGTTCTATTTTTACAGTATGAAGCTCCTTCAAGTTCCCTTGCTCATCTCCAACAAACTTTTTCGTGAGAACAGAGAATTGACGAGGATCTTCACCGAATATTGCTTTTGCTTCCTCGTGTGCATAATCTAATGTATATACATGGGGAAATTGAGGCCATGGATTTTGCGAAGCTTCACGCTGCTGTGGCGCTCTTGCAACTGTACCGAATTGAACGATTGACTCACAACCATGACGAAGTGCTGTCGCTACACAGTCAGTCCCCGTATCACCACCACCAATAACAACAACATTTTTCCCCTTTGTAGAAATGTAATTGCCGTCATCCAGATTAGAATCAAGATAACTTTTAATGGTACTATTCAAGTAATCCATTGCGGGATATATCCCCTTCAATTCTGATCCCTCAATCGTAATACTTCTTGCTTTCGTCGCTCCAAGAGCAAGCACAACGGCGTCAAATTGCTGTAATAGCGCTGCTGCCGGCAGATCTTTACCAATTTCAGTATTCGTAATAAATTGAATTCCCTCTTCTTGTAAAATGGTAACACGACGATCTACAACATGCTTCTCAAGCTTCATTGTCGGAATACCATAAGTTAACAATCCACCGATACGATCAGCACGCTCGTATACATTTACGGTGTGACCCGCTTTGTTCAATTGAGCAGCAGTAGCTAATCCAGCAGGACCTGACCCGACAACTGCTACTTTCTTACCTGTACGAATTTGAGGCGGTTGTGCAACGACCCAGCCTTCTTTGAAGCCACGTTCAATAATGGCTTCTTCGATCGTTTTTATAGAAACTGCATCACCAATTAAACCAACGGTGCAGGAACCTTCACATGGAGCAGGACATACGCGTCCTGTGAACTCCGGAAAATTATTCGTTTTGTGTAAACGATTCAAGGCGTCTCTCCACTGACCGCGATATACAAGGTTATTCCATTCAGGAATTAAGTTATTAACCGGACACCCAGATACCGTATTTCCAATTTCAATTCCTGTATGACAATATGGCGTGCCACAATCCATACAACGGGCACCTTGAGTTTGTAGTTGTTGGTCAGACATATGCTTATGAAATTCTTTCCAATCATGCACACGACTACGCGGATTGCGATCTTTAGGCACTTCTCTTTCATAGTCCAAAAATCCAGTTGGCATTGACATGATAGCATCTCCCCAATATCCCGAAGCCTTTACCATTACACGGAACATTAGTGCAGGCATCGATATATATTCATCCTCAATTGAGGTAGTGTAAATTAATTCGTTACACTAATGCTATCATTTTCAACACAATTTCCGTAATGGATTATCACCATAATCATTTGCACTATTTACATGAATTTATCTCATCTAGTAAGCTACAACCATTTGCACTATTTCACACGATTGTATGTATATATTGTGAAATTATAGTTGTTTTTCTCATCTTTCATTACTTTTTCACTATGAATAAGCTCAAAATCTTGTTCATTATAGCTTGGGAAGTAGGCATCCGCATTTGTAATTTCTACATCAACTTTCGTAATGAACATCTTGTCGATATAAGGCATAAACAGCTTGTAAATCTCTGCTCCACCAGTAATCATTAGCTCTTCAGCCCCGTATTTCTCAATTGCTTCCTCTACCGAATGTACAACTTCACAGCCTTCTATGATAAGCCCTGTTTGTCTTGAAAGGACTACATTTGTGCGATTAGGAAGTGGTTTCCCCAGTGACTCAAACGTTTTACGACCCATTAGCACCGTTTTATGTAATGTTGTTCTTTTGAAATGAGCAAGCTCAGCAGGTAAATGCCAAAGCATTTTATTATCGCAACCTATTGCGTTATTGTTGCTTGTTGCAACGATTAATGTTAAAGACATATTGTTCTCTCCTTAATTATCATCTACTCCTTATATATTATACGACATCTTATAGATCTCTGCCTAATATGCATTAAGAATCAAATTACCGATAAAATTTGATGTTTATGATGATTATCATGTTCGATAAATTCGTGGATAATGTAGTAAGGTTTAAATGAGGTTTACAGCAATAAGCAACATTACTTACAAAACCCCGAAAACCAAAAACCCATCATTAATCGCTCCGCATGACCCGTCGCTTAATGATGGTTTTCTTTAAAATTATATATTTCTCTAACTAATCTCAAGTATACTTTCCTTCTCAACTACACCGCTACCGGCGCCTTAATCGTCGGATGAGGCTCATAACCCTCTACCTTCATATCAGATAATTCAAAATCAAAAATAGACTGCTTATCTGGATTCAATTGCAAAGTTGGTAACGCTCTTGGTTCACGCGACAGCTGCGTCTCGATCTGCTCCAAATGATTCACATAAATATGCGCATCACCTAATGTATGAACAAAGTCTCCAACCTCTAGACCACATTCATGGGCAATAAGATG
Source organism: Candidatus Paenibacillus intestinavium (assembly GCA_019113605.1). Lineage (GTDB taxonomy): Bacteria > Bacillota > Bacilli > Paenibacillales > Paenibacillaceae > Pristimantibacillus > Pristimantibacillus intestinavium. The sequence continues at coordinate 4,565 of DXHF01000179.1, read as the reverse complement.
CGTTAATAGTGCATAACTCGCAATATTGAACGGAATACCTAGGAAAATATCGGCACTACGCTGATATAATTGACAACTTAGCTTACCATTCGATACGTAGAATTGGAACATCGTATGACAAGGAGGCAAAGCCATGGTCGGAACATCCTCTGGATTCCAAGCAGATATAATCAATCTTCGAGAATCAGGATTTGTTTTGATCGTTGCGATAATATCGGCTAATTGATCAATAACAGTTCCTTGTGTCGTTTTCCATTCACGCCATTGTTTACCGTATACATTGCCAAGGTCGCCGAATTTCTCCGCAAACAGATCGTCTGCTAGTACCTGCTGCTTGAAATAAGCTAACTGCTCCTCATATTGCATTGCAAATTGCTCATCAGCTAGAGCGCGATGCGCAAAGTTAGTCATATCTGGCCCTGTATATTCATTGGATTCAATCCAACGCTTGAACGCCCATTCATTCCATATATTATTATTATTTTCTAATAAGTAACGAATATTACTGTCGCCTTTAATAAACCATAGCAGTTCACTAGCAACAAGTTTGAAAGGAACGCGCTTCGTCGTTAGCAGCGGGAAACCTTCACTAAGCGAAAATCTCATCTGATATCCGAATAAAGATATCGTTCCCGTACCTGTACGATCTTCCTTCTTCTCGCCATTTTCTAACACATCTTTTAATAGCTGCAAATAAGCCTGCTCACTAGTTACCATTATATTCACTCCTAAAACTTTTCATTTACTTACAGTGATAACTTCAACGTAATGAAAAGTTACTTCGTAAGCATATACCATACTTTTCATTTACTTACAGTTTTAGTCCGTAAGCAGTTGATAAACTACTCATTACGAATAACTTTTCCTTGTAACTACACGCAATGAAGAGAATATTCTTATTATTATAGCATATCTTACTTCATATATTAAGCAGAGTTAATTACATATCTTGCTCATCGAACAGTAAAAAGGACTGTATTCGAAAAATAAGACTAGAAGCAATCAAAAAAACTGAATATTTAATAAATATAGTGATATTATAATAAGTAATATGTTACAATGAGTACAATTTACCAATTAGGAGGTGCATTTTTGATGAGTAACAACGATAATCAAAAGAAGTTAACTACCGCAGCAGGTGCCCCAGTTGTTGATAATCAGAATTCGATGACAGCAGGGCCACGAGGTCCTATCCTTTTACAGGACATTTGGCTATTGGAGAAACTAGCACATTTTGATAGAGAGGTAATTCCTGAAAGACGTATGCATGCAAAAGGGTCTGGTGCTTACGGCACATTTACCGTAACACATGATATTACTAAATATACTAAAGCAAGTATTTTTTCTGAAATTGGTAAACAGACGGATATGTTCGTTCGTTTCTCTACTGTTGCCGGCGAACGTGGTGCGGCTGATGCCGAGCGCGATATTCGTGGTTATGCAATGAGATTCTATACCGAAGAAGGAAACTGGGATCTTGTAGGAAACAACACTCCCGTGTTTTTCTTCAGAGATCCGATGCAATTCCCAGATTTGAATCATGCCGTTAAGCGTGATCCACGTACGAATATGCGCAGTGCCAATAATAACTGGGACTTCTGGACGTCATTACCTGAAGCACTTCATCAAGTAACGATTGTAATGAGTGACCGTGGTATTCCGAAATCGTATCGTAATATGCATGGCTTTGGTAGCCATACGTTCAGCATGATCAACGCTCAAAATGAACGTACATGGGTGAAATTCCATCTCCGTGCACAACAAGATATCGAGAATTTGACTGATCAAGAAGCAGAAGTTCTTGTTGGTAAAGATCGTGAAAGCCATCAGAAAGATCTATATGAAAATATAGAGAATGGTAATTTCCCGAAATGGAAGATGTTCATCCAAGTCATGACCGAAGAACAAGCTAATAATATGCCTTATAACCCATTCGATGTAACAAAAGTATGGTATAAGAAGGATTTCCCACTTATTGAAGTTGGAGAATACGAGCTTAATAGAAACCCAGAGAATTATTTTGCTGAAGTAGAACAAGCTGCTTTCACGCCTGCTAATGTCGTTCCAGGTCTAAGCTTCTCACCTGATAGAATGTTGCAAGGCAGACTATTCTCGTATGGTGATGCTCAGCGTTACCGTCTAGGTGTTAACCACCACCAAATTCCAGTTAACCAACCGAAATGTCCATTTAACAGCTTCCATCGTGATGGTGCAATGAGAGTTGACGGAAATAAAGGAAGCACATTGCACTATGAGCCGAATAGCTATGGCGAGTGGAAGGAACAGCCTAAATACAAAGAACCATCGCTAGCTATTAATGGCGCTGCTACTCATTGGGATTTCAGAGAAGACGATGATAACTATTTTGAACAACCTGGCCTCCTCTTCAACCTAATGAGTAAAGAACAGCAACAAGTGTTGTTTGAAAATACTGGTCGTAATATGGATGGCGTTGAAAAACATATTCAGATTCGCCACATCACACACTGCTACAAAGCAGATCCAGCTTATGGTGAAGGTGTAGCCAAAGCACTTGGCATTCCAATGAGCGAAATCAACATAGAATAAAGTTTTTGTTATTATAATTTATATTATTACTTATAAAAAGGGTAGCGTTTATCGCTACCCTTTTTGATATTTTTGAAAGTATAAGATTTTGGGGGAGCCGAAGGCTTCTCCTCTTTTTAGTTATGTCAAATTTTCAGGTCAATTGGTCACCTAAATCAGTTCTTCATTTTGTTACTGCTGGATACCATTTTTCCGTTCTACTTTACGTTTTTTTCGTAATTCATGACGTTCTGGTGCTTGTTCGAACAATTGTTTCTCAAAATCAGTTTGCGGATCTAACCCAGGCACTGTTGCTGGACGACCGTTTTCCCCTAGCGCAACAAAAGTAAAGAACGCAGTTACCGTTTGCTTTTTCTCGGCTGTAATCAGATTTTCGGACGTCACAGTCACATAGATTTCCATCGAGCTACGGTGCGTCCAGCTCACGAACGCCTGAATTTCAATAACTTCACCGACCATAATTGGTGCAAGGAAATCAATACTATCCATCGAAGCAGTAACCGACCTCATGCGTGCATGTCTCATCGCCGCAATCGCAGCTGCTTTGTCCATATATTCCATTAATCGCCCACCGAACATTGTATCATAATGATTCGTATCCAACGGGAAAATAAGCTGCGTCATTAGTGTAAATGAATCCGCTGGTGTCTTCTTCCCTAAATCCATAGTAGTCCCTCATTTCGTTATAATATATTAAGTTCAAAATATTGGCTTGTCAGCACCAAGAAGATGCACTTCAGCGGAAACGAGTAGCACAGTGTACGTAATTGGTACACGAGCACACGCAGGCTTTCGATGGAGGGCATATTCGACGTCGAATATGCTACAACGAGTTACATCGTGATCACAAGCCAATATTTTGAACAACCTATAAAAAAGGTTTCAAGCAACATATACTGTCATATGCTCCTTGAAACCTTTATAAACACAATAATCTGTCGTCAAACTAAATTATTGTTTATTTTTTTGCAATAGCATGGATTGGATGTCCAAGTAGCATTTCAGCTGCATCAAGAACAATTTCACCAAGTGTTGGGTGAGCATGGATTGTAAGAGCAATATCTTCAATCGTAGCGCCCATCTCGATTCCTAGAGCAAGCTCAGCAATCAAGTTAGAAGCTTCAAGTCCAACGATTTGAGCACCTAGCAATAAACCAGTCTCAGCATCGCCGATAAGTTTCACGAAGCCTTCTGTTGCATTTAAGCTCATTGCACGACCGTTAACGCCATAGTTGAATTTACCAACTTTAACATTAAGACCTTGCTCTTTCGCTTCGCCTTCACTAATACCTACGCTACCGATTTCTGGATCAGAGAAGCAAACTGCTGGAATACATTTGTAATCAACAGCGCTAGCAAGACCAGACATATGTTCAGCCGCGATACGTCCTTCGTACATTGCTTTATGAGCAAGTGCAAGACCAGGAACGATATCACCAATCGCATAAATATGAGGAATGTTTGTACGACCATACTCATCAACTTCGATAAGTCCACGATCAGTCATTTTCACATCGATTAGATCTAGACCTAGTTCACCGTCAGTATTAGGACGACGACCAACAGTTACTAGAAGGTAATCAGCAGTTATAGACTCTTCTTTATCGCCAACAGTATAAGTTACTGTAACATCATTTTCTGTTTGTGTTGCTGCTTTCGCTTGAGCGCCAGTAATAATGTTAGCACCTTTTGCTTTGAATTTCTTAGCAACAACTGCAGAAACGTCTTTATCAAAACCAGGAAGAATTGAATCAGAACCTTCAATAACAGTAATTTGTGTACCATAGTTAGAGTACATTTGACTAAGCTCGATACCGATATAGCCACCACCGATAACTACGATGCTTTTAGGAATTTCAGGAAGTTTAAGCGCTCCAGTTGAAGAAACGATACGTCCTCCGTATGGGAATGCTTTAAGCTCGATTGGACGAGATCCAGTCGCAATAATACAGTTTTTGAAACGGTAACGAGGAGCTTCTTGATCGTTAAATACACGA
>DXHF01000178.1 GCA_019113605.1 Candidatus Paenibacillus intestinavium | reverse complement strand
AGCGATACAACCTACACAATCGCCCTTTTGCACAACATATTTCGTTGGCTTCGTGCTGCCATCAACAATGGTAGAATATAAAGCATCTTCATCCATAATAGAAGTTGGCTCTGTCACAATACTCTCTACATTAACATCTTCTACGAAACCAACTTCTGTAACGACAGTAGAAGGTTCATCTGAGCTTACTGTAGCCGGCTCATCTGTCTTAGCATTATCTGCATTATAAGATAGTGATTCTATTGTTTTTGTTTGACTCTTTGATTCTGCACTTGCTAATGCAGGCGCATATTCGCTTTGCAGTCTACTTAAAATATTAGCAGCTGTTGCTTCATCTTTAACGACACCTAATGTTTTACCGTCAACAACGACAGCTACTCCGACTGCATGTGATGTAAAGGATTGTTCAAGCGCACTTAGTGTAGCATCCGTATCAGCATATAATTTGAAGGCTGTTTCACTTTCATATGTAAGTTCGCCTGTCTCTAGCACCATTGTAATTCCTGGATTATTATTAGCCAATTCTAATTGTTCATCACTTATTAACTTTTCCACTTCATCCCGAGTATCTACTGAACCGATTATCGTTCCATTCTGGTAAACGTGAAAAATCTCAAAAGTATTATTAGTCCTGTATTCATTATATTGTTGAACGCCAATCACGCTTGCAGTTGTTAATAAAATTATGGCTCCACCTATAAACTGGGTAGATTTTTTACGCCAAAGTGGTGTTGATGGTATCAATGCATCGGTCTGTTCATCTGGTTCAGCTGTTACTGCTTGAGAGTCTACTCGACGAATCTTACTAACTAGCTTATCTACTAATTTCGTAACTGATTCTTTCAAACGACTCATGTCCCCGAATCCGGTCATGATATTCTCCTTTTAGCACTTTTGCTCTTATTAAAGTATCCCCACAGAAAAAAGACAAACGCTCCTGTTAGGATCATCCGCCTTTAACTTTAACATAGGATTTACAAATCGAGCAACCTTTGGAGTTTTCTTAACACATTAATATTTCTTAAGAATTATCATTAATTCCTCATACTCCGCGCTATTAAGGTGCTGCGCCATCATTTGTTGAATGTCTATTAACTCTTGATCGGTAAGTCCATCTTCTAGATAGGTTGAGAATGTTTGCCAGGAATCTGGAGGTAATTTGGTCGTTAATAACTCTAGCATTCTATTCTTATCTTCCAGCGAAGCTGTATCTTTGGCATTAGCAATTTCCTCTGATGTCATCGCGATTTCGTTATCATCGACTTCAATAGGGGCTAACACTTCTTGAGCAGCATCGTCCGGTTCAGTATTAAGATCACTCGGTATTTGCCCCTCGTCCGTCTCTGGTTGCTCTGTGGCACTAGGAAGGTCTGTGACGGCCTTGCCACTTAATGTATCTATTTCACTTCCCCACAACACGCCCCAAACACCGGACATCGCCATCGGTGGAATCTCTATCGGAATTTCGTATTGCTTCAAAATAGATTCCACATAACTAGTGATAATATACCCCGTCGTCCATATTGAGAGCATACAAACAATTAACACCGTTGCTATCGCTTTACCCGCCCACATCAAAATCTTCAAAATCATCCATCTCACTCCCACCGCATTTCATAGTCTCTATCATTATGGACAGAAAGAGTGGGACTCATTCTTATGGAGAGCACTTATTTCCAATCAGAGACCGCTACGAGAACCAATTGCTGTTCCAATCGCCGTTGGCCTCGGATTTATTTGAATAAACAATAGTTATAAAAATCCGAGGACAAAAACGACCGTTTCACTTTTCCACTAGCAATTGGTTCTCTCCGCTAGAGCGGAGGAGGGTGATTAATTCTTTCCACTATCACTGGAGGTGAAATGAACTGCATACATTATGTACTCTAGAAACAAAAAGACTCTCCCAAAAGCGAGAATCGCTAATAGGAGAGTCATCTATCAATATATCTTCCACTTGTGAGTATCACGAAGTAATCATAAGTCCCTCATAGATATTCACTTACAGCTCTTACTTGTGAGCATCACAAAGTGATCACAAGTAACTTCTCCGAACATTCTAGCAACCACATCTCGCCTACCCACGAAGAGGGCATCCTCGACGATTCGCTTGTCAGCACCAAGAAGATGACTCACAGCGAAAACGAGTAGCACAGCGTACGTTATGTGTACGTGAGCACACACAGGCTTTCGATGGGGGACATATTTGCCGCCGACTATGCTACGTTAGCATAGTCATCGTGATCACAAGCTGATCACTGGTAGATTGGAAGTACTTGGTTCGTCTGTTCTCTATTCCGCCCCACAGAGAAGATCGCGATTGGAATTCCTGTTAGTTCAGCGATACGATTAACATAGTTCAATGTGTTGGTTGGTAGATCTTCAAGACGTTTTACGCTCGTAATATCCTCAGACCAGCCTGGTAGCTCTTCATATACCGCTTCACACTCACTTACTGCTTTCAAGCTTGCAGGGTAGTGGTGAATGATCTCACCGCGATATTTGTACCCTGTGCAAATCTTAACGGTATCAAGGCCTGAGAGAACGTCTAATGAGTTCAATGAAAGACCAGTAATGCCACTAACACGACGCGCGTGACGGATAACAACGGTATCGAACCAGCCTACACGACGAGGACGACCAGTAACTGTACCGTATTCATGACCTATATCTCGAATCCGTTGACCAATTTCATTATCTTGCTCAGTAGGGAAAGGACCGTCGCCAACACGAGTCGTGTACGCTTTTGCTACACCGATAACTTGTTGAATACGTGATGGGCCTACGCCAGAACCGATACAAACTCCACCCGCTGATGGATTTGAAGAAGTAACATAGGGGTAAGTACCTTGGTCGATATCAAGCATTACACCTTGAGCACCTTCAAACAATACCTTTTGATCAGCATCGATAGCATCGTTCAAAACGACTGACGTATCTGTAACGTATGGACGAAGCACTTCTGCATATGCAAGATAATCTTTAATCATTTGCTCAGCATCAACACTTTCAGAACCGTAGACTTGCTCGATCAATTGGTTTTTCTCAATAACAATCGCACGAACACGAGCAGAAAACTCTTCTGCATCCATAAGATCAGCGATTCGAATACCGTTACGAGAAGCTTTATCCATATAACAAGGGCCAATTCCTTTACGAGTCGTGCCGATTTTGTTATCACCTTTGCGATCTTCTTCAAGACCATCAAGAATAATATGATACGGCATAATTACATGCGCACGATCACTAATGACAAGGTTTTCCGTAGAAAATCCATTCTCTTGAATATAATTAATTTCAGTAATTAATGCTTCAGGATTAATGACCATACCATTACCAATGACACATGTTTTATTTGCATTGAAAATACCAGAAGGAACCATCGTTAACTTATATTTTTTATTATCAATAAGAATCGTATGTCCGGCATTGTTACCACCTTGATAACGCGCTACTACGTCCGCACCCTCCGCAAGAAAATCGGTAATTTTACCTTTCCCTTCATCTCCCCACTGCGTACCGACAACAACAACTGTTGACATAGCTCTACCCCCACTCGATGATTCTACATCGATAATTTTTGTCACAACAAAAGATGATATTCAAGCGGTTGCTCAAAAAGTAGACCTTTTGAACGTTCACTTTAAGTAACCGCTTTGATATTTTATCAATTGTCCTAAAAAAAGTCAAATTAAAAACGAACGATTACATAATAGCACATGTAATCGTTCGGAATCTACGACGCTTGAGACGGATCTTGATGATTTCTATCTAAGTTTACGAATTTATTGAAGTTTTTGAGGAATACAAGCTCCACGGTCCCAACGGGACCATTACGTTGCTTTGCAATAATAATTTCGATAATATTTTTCTTCTCTGACTCTTTGTCGTAGTAATCATCACGATATAAGAAGGAGACGATATCAGCATCTTGCTCAATCGATCCAGATTCACGCAAATCAGACATCATCGGCCGTTTATCTTGACGCTGCTCAACGCCACGACTAAGCTGCGATAGTGCAATAACAGGAACTTCAAGCTCACGCGCAATTTGCTTCAATGTACGAGATATTTCAGATACTTCCTGCTGACGATTTTCTCCAGCTTTCCCACGACCTGAAATTAACTGCAAATAGTCAATCAGAATCATACCCAAACCATTTTCCTTCTTCAAACGACGACATTTTGCACGAATTTCCGCTACCGTAATGCCTGGAGTATCATCAATATAAATTTCCGCTTCAGATAAAGCACCGATCGCCATCGTCAGCTTCTCCCAATCGTCTGGCTCTAAATTACCTGTACGCATACGTGTTGCATCGACATTGGCCTCCGCACAAATCATACGCTGTACAAGCTGAGCTGCTGACATCTCCAGACTGAAGATTGCTACCGTCTCTTTGGCACGTACACCAACGTTTTGCGCAATATTTAAGGCAAATGCCGTCTTACCTACAGAAGGTCGAGCAGCAACGATAATTAAGTCACTACGCTGAAAACCTGCCGTCATCCGATCCAGATCAACGAATCCTGACGGGATGCCCGAAGTTCCTCCACGATTGGCATAAAGAAATTCTACTTTTTCGAAAACTTCCATCAATACATCTCGTATCGAAATAAATCCGCTACTTGAACGACGATTGGAAATTTCCATAATTTTTTTCTCGGCATCGCTTAGCATACTCGTTATATCTTCTGCATTCGCATAGCCATCAGACACAATATTTGTTGCTGTCCGAATTAAGCGACGTAGCATCGACTTTTCTTCAACGATTTGCGCATAATATTCTACGTTCGCAGCTGTAGGTACGGAATGGGCAAGCTTCGCCAAATAACTTACTCCGCCTATTTCCTCTAACGTGCCCTTATCCTGTAAATGCGCTGTTAACGTCACGAGATCGATCGGTTGACTATTCTCACCGAGATCCAACATAGCTTCAAAGATCAGTTGATGGGCACTATTATAGAAATCTTCACTCTTTACACGTTCCATCGCAGCAATTAAAGCTTCTGGCTGTAACAATGCTGCACCAATAACAGCCTGTTCAGCCTCCATATTTTGCGGCGGCACGCGGTCGAATAGTGGCTCAGAATTCACTAGCCCACATCCT
>DXHF01000177.1 GCA_019113605.1 Candidatus Paenibacillus intestinavium | reverse complement strand
AATGGTAATTTCAGATGCTCAAGATTACTCATCACCGTATAAATAATATGTTGGATAAACCGTTTCAACGAGTATTCATCTAATGCTTGCGTCTTTTTTACTTCGTTAAAATATTGGTCAAGCAGCTCTTTCGCTTGGCTGAACGTTAACCATTTCAATGCATTAACAAAAGCTTCATGTTCAAAAGCTACTTCCGCCTGATTTTGCTTAATTTCATTTTCTAGCATCATACTACGCGAGCTGAAATAGATGACTTTACTTTGCAGCTCCTGCAGCAATATATATTTTTCTTTCAATAAGTCTATTGAAGCAACGGTATTCGAATGTAGAAATTTCAACTCAGAATAACGTTCATTCACCTTTTTCACGAATTGAATCATTAATGATTTCAAATCCAATTCTTCCTCAGGCTCATAATTAATAATGAGCGTAATATGGTGCTTTGTGAATATCGACACATAGGAAACTTCGTGAAATTGCTCATAGCATTTATCCAAAATAAATTGTTCCAGCTCATATTGACTATTATTAGTTAGTGATTGTAACACAGCCGTACTCGTTACAAGCATCGTAAATTGACTGCCCGGTAAATAACTACTCAACTGCTGCTTATCTTCTGCTGAAAGCTGATCTTCCTGTTCAAACCACTGCCCAATTATAATAGCCGGTTCTTTCAACAGCGGAATAATCTGCTCACGCTTAACAGCACTTGGCTCGCAGGAATTGTGAATGATCGTAACTAATTCCTCTGCTGTTACTTTTGGCTTCAATAGATAGTCATCAACACCATACTTGAATACTTCCCGCACAAGCTCGAATTCACTGTAGCTGCTTAAAATGATAATTTTGATGGCTGGATGGTGTTTACGCAAATTTTTCACAAGATCGATACCATCCATAATCGGCATCATAATATCTGTAATAACAACATGAGGATGTACTTTATCAACTAACTCTAAAGCTTCCGCTCCGTTTGCTGCTTGCGCAACAACTTCTATCCCTTCCTTACCCCAATCATGGAGATGGGTTAAGCCCGTTCTAAATATCGCTTCATCATCTACGATCATTACTCGATAGGATGTCATCGTTATCACCCCTTCATTTCTTCAATTACATCTTTTTATCATATAACAAGTCACTATAGCAAGTATTCACTATCTTTGCGCGAAAAGCACTCTAAATAATTTACTAGCATACAAAATTTATACTACTAGCCCTTTACTACTACTTAATCATCTATAAATTGTTCCAGCTTAAGACAAAATACTTATTATACAGCTAGTCTTATTTTTTATAAACTTAGCTTGTACACACAAAACATAGACAAGGGGTTGTAATAATTGAAGAAAGCACTTACAGTTTTGCTTCTTACAGCATTAATGACTGGCCTACTAGCTGCTTGTGGTAGCTCAAACAATGAACCGAATAACACTACTTCGGGCAAAGAAAAGGTAGTAGCTTGGGCATGGGATCCTTCCTTTAATGGTAAAGCTCTAAAAATTGCAGAAGAAATTTTCAAAAAAGAAAATCCTGAATTTGAATTAGAAGTAATCGATATGGCGAAAGCTGACCTTGAGCAAAAATTAAACACTAACTTAGCTGCTGGTGTTACTAATGGTCTTCCTGACATTATTCTTGTAAATGATCCTAACATTCAAAAATATGTTAACTCTTACCCTGGAACGTTCACAGATTTCACAAACGATGTTGACTTCACTCAATTTTCTCAATATAAAGTTGATGCGTTAACTATTGATGAAAAAGTTTACGGTGTTCCATTCGATATCGGTGTTACGGGTATGTTCTACCGTACAGATATTCTAGCTGAAGCTGGTTTCTCTGCAGCAGATCTTGAGAACATTACTTGGGATCAATATATTGAAATTGGTAAAGTTGTAAAAGAGAAGACTGGTAAATTTATGTCTACTATTAACCCGAACGACGAAGCATGGACATCTATTCTTCTTCAATCTGGTGGTAGCTGGTATATCACTCCAGAAAACACTGGTAACTTCGTAAATAACCCAGTAATGACTGAAACTCTTCGTCTATACAAAGCAATCGCTGATTCTGGTATTGCTAAGCCTGTAACTGGTTGGAGTGAATTCGTTGGTAGCTTCAATGCTGGCGACGTTGCAACTGTAGTATCTGGTGTATGGCAAATCGCTTCTATTATGGATGCAGCTGATCAAAAAGGTCTTTGGGCTGTAGCGCCTACTCCTCGTCTTGACATCGAAGGTGGCGTAAATGCTTCTAACGAAGGCGGTTCTAGCTGGTTCGTACTTGAAAAATCTGCAAACAAAGATCTAGCTAAGCAATTCCTTGGCGCAACAATTGGTGGTAGCAGTGAATTCTATGAGCGTTTCTTAACTGAAGCTGGTGGTGTTGGTTCTTATATCCCTTCATTCTCTAGTGAAGCTTACCAAACGACTTCTGAGTTCTTCGGTAACCAAGCCATCTATTCTGATTTCACAGCATGGTCTACACAAGTTCCTGGTATTACTTTAGGTATGTACACTCAAGAAGCTAAAGATGCTTTGAAAAACGAGCTTCCGAACATTTTGAACGGTTCTGATCTTGAAAAAAGCCTAACTAACATTCAAAAGCTATTTGAACAACAAGTACAATAATCTATAAGTTAGCGGGTGGTATACATGAGGGGCAAGTTCAATAAATCCTCTCTAATCGGATGGCAGTTTGTATTACTGCCATCCGCATTAATTTTATTGTTCAGTTTTTATCCAATGATTCAATCCTTTATCCTATCATTCGAATCAGGCAAAGGTAATGTATCGCAATTTGTAGGTTTAGGTAACTATACTCGTTTATTCTCGGATCCAATGTTCAGACAAGCTTTATTTAATACTCTTTTATATTTAGTTGTTCAAGTACCTATTATGCTTTTACTGGGCTTAGTTATTGCTCATTTGTTAAATTCACCTAAATTGAAGTTAAAAGGCTTTTACCGTACAGCAATTTTCCTGCCATGCGTAACCGCTTTAGTATCTTACTCCATTCTATTCAAAAGTATGTTTGCGGTAGATGGTATCTTCAATCAGATGTTATTAAATTTGCATATTATCAGTGAGCCTGTAGCATGGTTGTTGGATCCTGTCTGGGCTCGTGTAGTCATAATATTAGCTATTACTTGGCGTTGGACAGGTTATAATATGATCTTCTATCTGTCAGCTATGCAAAACGTTGATCCAAGCGTTTATGAAGCGGCATCGATTGATGGCGCATCTAAATTCCGTCAATTCGTGTCTATTACTATTCCAATGCTTAAACCAATTATTTTATTTACAGCGATCATCTCCACAAACGGTACATTGCAATTGTTCGATGAGGTTGTAAATATTACTAATGGTGGACCTGGTAACTCAACGATGACGATTTCGCATTACATTTACAACTTATCATTTGTATATACTCCTAACTTCGGGTATGCAGCTACTGTATCTTACGCCATTGTATTTATCGTTGCAGTGCTTGCTCTTCTACAATTGAAAGTCGGAGGTGAGAAGAAATGAGACATCTAGGTGCTATCGGTAAACATACATTTCTTATTATCGCTTCATTCATTTCGTTATTTCCCTTCGCATGGATGATTATTGGTATGACAAATACATCAAGCGATATCGTTAAAGGTAAGTTCAGCTTTGGTTCTGAATTTATGAATAACGTTACTAAATTATTTGATCAAGCAGATATTGCTTCTGCATTTACGAATTCTTTAGTAATTGCTCTTGTTTCTACAGCATTAACTTTAGTTCTTTGTTCTATGGCAGGTTATGGTTTTGAAGTCTATCGCTCGAAAGGAACAGATCGTCTATTCGGTTTACTAATGTTATCGATGATGATGCCTTTCGCAGCAATTATGATCCCATTGTTCAAATTATTCAGTTCTTGGGGATTATTGGACTCTGCGACTGCAGTTATTCTACCTGGTATGACTACTGCGTTCATGATCTTCTTCTTCCTGCAAAATACGAAGTCATTCCCGCGTGAATTACTTCAGGCTGGCCGAGTTGATGGATTGAATGAGTTGAAACTATTCACACATATCTATGTGCCGACTATGAAACCAACTTATGCTGCAGCAGCTATCATTACGTTCATGGCAAACTGGAATAACTTCCTATGGCCATTGATAGCCCTGCAATCGACAGAGAAAAAAACGTTACCACTTGTTGTATCGTCATTGGCATCGTCTTATAATCCAGACTATGGTATTATAATGGTGGCAATTATAATCACTACAATACCTACCATTATTATCTTCTTCTTACTGCAAAAACAGTTTGTACAAGGTATGCTTGGTTCAGTTAAGTAATCATTATCTACCATTAGGCTATCCTCGATATTCTTTACGATTATCGAGGATAGCCTAATCTATAAAAAAAAGTTATGACTATGCTTCCGATGTACTTTTTGTTTCAAGAAGTAGCTCAGGAAGACTACAAAAAGTTTAAGGGGATATATTAATGAAACAATTATTCTCAGATAAATTGCTTCACGGAGCAGACTATAACCCAGAGCAATGGCTTCATGATCCAGAAATATTAGCTAGAGACATCGAATATATGAAAACGTCTGGTAGTAATATTATGTCGATTGGTATGTTTTCTTGGGCAAAGCTTGAGCCACAAGAAGGCGTTTTTGATTTTGAATGGATGGATAGCGTTATTAATAATTTGTATAACAATGGAATTAACATTTTTCTTTCAACGCCATCAGGCGCTCGCCCAAATTGGCTGGCAGAGAAATATCCAGAAGTGTTACGTGTAGGTGCTAATCGCCAGCGTAACCTATTCGGAGCTCGTCATAACCATTGCTATACTTCACCTGCTTATCGTGAAAAGATTACAATTATTAACCAAAAACTTGCCGAACGTTATGCGCATCATCCAGCTGTAAAGCTATGGCATCTTTCTAATGAATATGGCGGCGAATGCCATTGTGATTATTGCCAGGATGCATTCCGTGGTTGGCTGAAAAATAAATACGGTACGATTGAAGAGCTCAATATGCAATGGTGGACAACATTCTGGAGCCATACGTACGACGATTGGTCGCAAGTAGAATCTCCTGCACCACATGGTGAAAATGCCATTCACGGGATGAATCTTGATTGGAAGCGTTTCGTCTCTGATCAGACTCAAAACTTTATGAATCATGAAGTTGCAGCTGTGAAGCCGTTCAATCCCGATCTACCCGTAACAACTAACTTTATGTACTACTTTGATGGACTCAATTACTTTAAGTTCAAAAATGATGTAGATATCGTATCATGGGATAGCTATCCATTATGGCATAAGAAGGATGATATTTCGGTTGGTCTAGATACAGCGATGATGCATGATCTCATGCGCTCTATCAAAAAACAACCGTTCCTATTAATGGAAAGTACACCATCAAGCACGAACTGGCAAAGCGTATCTAAGTTGAAAAAGCCTGGTATGCATCTATTGTCGT
This sequence comes from Candidatus Paenibacillus intestinavium, assembly GCA_019113605.1. Lineage (GTDB taxonomy): Bacteria > Bacillota > Bacilli > Paenibacillales > Paenibacillaceae > Pristimantibacillus > Pristimantibacillus intestinavium. The sequence continues at coordinate 11,731 of DXHF01000177.1, read as the reverse complement.
CCTTGCAAGCCATCGCTCACGGCTCCAACTCCGTTCAATATTTCCAATGGAGAAAAAGTCGTGGTTCTAGTGAGAAGCTGCATGGTGCTGTTGTTGCCCATAATGATCGTTCTGATGCTAGAGTATTCAAAGAGGTTTCACATCTAGGATATTTGCTATCAGGCTTGTCTGATGTTGCTACTACGAATACGAATGCCGAAGTTGCAATCGTATATGACTGGGAGAACAAATGGGCCGTCGAGGATTCTCAAGGTCCGCGTAACAAAGATATGGGCTATATCGAAGAAGTACAGGCTCATTACCGTGCATTTACTAAACAAGGTATTTCAGTTGATTTTGTTGATATGGAATGCGAAATTAATGAATATAAAATCGTTGTTGCGCCGATGCTTTATATGCTTCGCGCTGGATTCGAGAAAAAGATGCGTGCATTTGTTGAAAATGGCGGCACACTTATTACAACGTATTGGAGTGGCGTTATTAACGAAAACGATCTTATGTTTATGGGCGATGGTCCTCATGACTTAACAGACGTTCTTGGTCTATATAGCGAAGAAATTGATGGCTTATACGATCATGAACTGAACTATGGTCAAGTTAAGAAATCCCTTGCAGCAGGTAAACTTCAAGGTAGCTATAGCTGCTCTATGCTTTGCGACATCGTTAATTTGCAAGGTGCTCAAGCGATTATGACGTATCAGGATGACTTCTATGCAGGTCGTGCTGTCGTAACGCGTAATCAATTCGGCAATGGTGAAGCTTATCATATCGGAAGTCATTTCGAAGATTCCTTCTATGATGATTTCTATCATGATCTAGCTAGCAAGCTTGATCTGGCAACTGCGCTTGATGTACAATTGCCACATACAGTGTATGCTACTAGCCGTGAAAATGAGAAGACAAAGTATGTATTCATTCATAACTTCTCCAACGAAGCGAAGCCAATTCCTCCATTAGATGCGCGTTATAGCTTTGTAACTCGCTCTCGTGCAGAAGCATCTGAACAACAATGGACACTTGCTCCATATGAAATGATTATTGTTTCTGTTGAAAAATAAGAAACCCTCAAACGAGGCAACTTAAGGATGAACGACCGCGGTTATTGCGGTAATAATAGATAGCTTAGTTCAACGGTGTTTCGTTGAGCTAAGCTTTTTCCTTATCATCAAACAAATAAAAAGTTTTAGGAGCTACACTCACATGATTAGACAAGCACAGCTAGAAGATGCATCACAAGTTGTATCACTCATTATTTCAGCGATTCATGATCTAACGATCCCATTTACAGGAGAGCATGATGAAGCTGCTGCTGCCAAAATCTTAACAGAATATTACTGTACCCCTGGTAATCGATTTAGCTCGGAATTAGTTACCGTTGAAGAGATCGACGGACAGATTGCCGGGATGATTCTATGCTACTACGGCAAAGACATGGCAGCGTTATATTCACCAATCGAGATATGGTTAGAGCAGCGTACACACAAAAAAGTAGCACTGGAGCTTGAGGCAGATGCTGATGAATATTACATCGATGCAATAGCCGTCCATCCCTCGTATCAAGGACGTGGAATCGCCTCACGCTTAATGGAATATAGCCAGCAGAAGGCGGTAGCTGACGGTGTGCATAAGGTCGGCCTAAACGTTGATTTCGATAATACGGTGGCCGAAGAAGTATATAAGCGTAAAGGCTATGCTGCCGACAAACAAATCACGCTCCACCACAAGCCGTTTTGGCATATGGTGAAGCATGTATAGCCTGCTATTCTTTCTTCGCTTTTGGTTGCAGAACGAACTTACTTAGATCGTCTTGTAATTGCGCAGATATTTGCTTTAGCTCCTGCGCGGAATATTCAATTTGCTCCATAGATGCCAGTTGTTCTTCAGCTGCGGCAGCCATCGTTTCTGCTTCATTGGAATTAAGCTCGGAAATATGAGCAACTTCAGCAATCGAGGACGTAACCTCTTGCATTTCCGCTGACATTTCTTCTGATGTAGCCGAAACATCTTGGATCTGTCCACTTACAATAATAATATCTGTTAAAATTTGATCGATTGTATTTTTTGAGCGATGAAGAAATTCCAAGCCGCTATTTGTTTCAAGCTGCATCGACTTCATCGCTTCAACATTTTCACTCACTAAGCCACGTATTTCTCCTAGTAATTGCGAAATCGACTTACCTGAGGTTGTCGTTTCTTCCGCTAGCTTGCCGACCTCCTGTGCTACTACTGTAAAGCCACGTCCGTACTCACCAGCACGTGCTGCTTCGATGTTCGCATTTAGTGCTAACAATTTAGTCTGAGCGGCGATATCCATAATGACATCAATAATTTTACTAATTTGCGAAGAATGTTCCTCTAGCCGACGAACGACAGCTGCACTTAGATCCTGTGACTTCTTAATGCTATCCATCTGCTTCACTGTCTCTGTTAACTGTTGATCTCCTAGCAATGCATTTTCATTCGTACGAACTGCGACAAAGGCTACCTCTGATGCTGCCTCGGCGATCCGACTTACACCAATCGCCATCTCATTCATTGCTTTTGCCGTTTCACTTGTTGTACGCGTCTGTCGTACCGTTCCATCGGATACAAGCTGTACTGATTCTGCCACCTGCTTCATCGCCATTGAGCTTTCATGAGCAATCGTTGCCAGCTGCGAAGATGAATGAAGCGTCGTTTGCGCTATCGTTTGGTTGTTGTCGAGCACAACACTCATTGCCAACTGCATACTATTAAAGGCTTCGCCAACCTGACGCAATTCATCTCTTGTATTAAGTACAATATGCTGGGAGAAATCGCCCTCTGCCATCGCTTCGGCACGATCCTTCAAATTCCGCACTGTTTCTACAACATTTCGATAGAAGGAAAGATAGATTAACATAATAAATAGAAAAATAACGATCATGATGGACAATGTAACGTTACGACTGAATATCGAATCATCTATTCGAGTTGCTAATTGCTCCGTCATATTTTCCCCTAGCAATACATAAGCTTTGCTCATTTCCTCGATAGCTGCTGCACCCTTGTTATAGTAATTTTCATTACTCATCGTAAAGCTAGCAGCCTTCAATATTTCTTGGTCTAATAATGTAATATAGTTGCCTGACAACGTATGAACAGCAGCTAATTCCTCTAAAAGCTCCGTATACTTTCCAGGATAACTCGTCTCTAATCTACTTATCTTATTCGCTAGCTCATTACTAGCATCTTGATTACTTGCCTTTCTGAGCTGTAATTGCAAATACGCATCTTCGCTTAATTGCTTCGTTATTAAAGCAGCATTGCCTTTACCTCTAATGACCCCCGTAGTTTCTATTAATATTGGCAAGTCATTTACTAGTAATTGCATCATATAATAAGTGTCGATTTCCGTATCAAGCGTAAGATAGGATTCATCTGATACTAGCTTTATCGCTACCAACACCTCTTTCACTAAATCAGAATGCATATTATAACTTTCTGCTTCTAGATATTGGTCGTAGCTCACCTCCAACTGCCCCCACTGGCTTACAATTGCTTGAAAGTACTTATATGATTGAGGATATTGCGCTTTATTGAATTGTTGATCGATATTGTTTATTAATTCCTCTATTTCTGCTTGCTTTGCTTGAATATTGGCAAGTAATGTCGTATTACCATTTAAGTAATCACTAACTAAGCCTCGATGCTGCTGAATTTGAATAGCAAGCGGCCACACTGCTTCAATCTGCGCAATTCCTACACGCTCCCCTTTCATATAGTTAATATTGTTTTGCTGTTCCACTGCCCATGTCGTAAACAAATAAATAATTGGAGCAAGAAATAAAATACTAATAAACATAAACTTTTGACCATACTTCATTTTTGATACAAGTGAAGTAAATGGTTTCAACACAGTATCTAGCATCATCGTCTCTCCCTTAATATCAATGATGAAAGTTATACAATTTCTAGTTAGGTCTACTCTTATATATGAACTAGAATGCTATATTGCCCCTATCATTTGTCTGTTCATTAAATTAATATATGACCTTTGCCATTCGCTGTGAGAACCAATTACAGTTCCGAACGCCGTTTATCCTTATTCTTCAGCATAGTAGATTTCTTTCATAAATCCTTCATTAGCATTTGCTATTATCAATTTAGGAGTATTTTGTGGGGAAAGCCTATTTCGGCCCATCTAACAACATTGTTGTAGCACCGAAAATAAATTAGTGGAGGTATTATGAAAAAGAAATCGATGTCCATTCATGCGCAAGAAAGAAAGTTGCAAAATAGCCAGAGTATCGTTCAAAGAATGAAGAAACCGTTTGTAAAAACTTTAGTTACTGCTGTAATCCTATCTCAAATTGCTGGAGCTACCTCGTGGGAACGTGTTAGTGCAGCAAATGAAACCATTTCGCCAAACACAATAAACGCTGCAAACATAACAGACAAACAGATCTTTCTAGATGTTAGCACTAATTTTTGGGCGCATAAGTATATTTCTAAGCTTGCTCTACTTGGTGTTGTCGAGGGCGATCAGTATGGAAATTTCAATCCAAATGCATCGATAAGTCGACAGGAAGTTATTATTATGGCACTGCGCCTGATGGGTTATGAGAATGTCACTCCTCAAACATCCTCATTAGTATTAGATGTGGATTCATGGGCACAGGATTGGGTTAAGCTTGCTGTTGAAAAAGGGTTAATTAACTTAACTGAGGAGACTAAAGTAGTTAATTGGGGAGCGCAGCCAGCTACACGCGAATGGGTAACGAAATTGGTTATTCGTTCAGTTGATAAGGAAGCGGAAGCGGCGGCTTGGGCTAAAACCCCTCTTCTGTTCGCAGATGTCTCAAGTATGTCTGACGCTACAGCTGGTTATGTCAATGTAGCGACTCAGTTGGAAATTATCCATGGATACCCGGATAACACATTTAAGCCTCTGAATCAAATAAGCCGCGCGGAAGTTGCGAAAGTTGTAAGCATTGCGGAAATCTATACGGCTCAGCAGTCTGGAAAAGTTATTAAGGGAGCTTTTATTAGTCTAGAAAATGATACCCTTACGTTATTATCTGATGCTGCTAAAGTGGAAAGCTTCAAAGTTAATGCTAATGCTATCATTTACGGCTCGAATGGATTGAACTCTACATTAAAGCAAGGTCAACGTATTGCAGTTATTCTCCAAAATGGTGGAGCTAGCTTCGTAGATGCGACAGAAATTCAACCGCAAGAGCTTCAACTGCCGAGTGAAAAAGTTGAGGATGGAAAAGACGGACAAGATGGCGCTAAAGGTGATACTGGCTCTACAGGTCCAGCAGGATCTCGCGGACCAGTAGGACCGGCTGGAGCAGTCGGAGCAGTCGGAGCAGCAGGACCAACTGGAGCAGTCGGACCAGCAGGGCCGGCTGGAGCAGTCGGACCAGCAGGGCCGGCTGGAGCAGTCGGATCAGCAGGATCAGCTGGAGCAGTTGGACCAGCAGGGCCGGCTGGAGCAGTTGGATCAGCAGGACCGGCTGGAGCAGTTGGACCAGCAGGGCCGGCTGGAGCAGTTGGACCAGTAGGGCCTGCTGGAGCAGGCTTGACTGGGATCATTGCATTTAACACTCTAGATGCTCCAAGCTATGCCGTTAATCAAGTTGTAACTTATGACGGAAGCACTTATGTCGTAAATAGTGCCCCGCCAACGGGAACACCGGATACTTCTCCTAATTATATTTTGCTAGCAGCAGCTGGAACTCCTGGAGCTCAAGGTATTCAAGGACCTCAAGGGATTCAAGGTAATGAAGGACCTCAAGGGCCAGAGGGGCCTGAAGGATCGCAAGGTCCGGCCGGAGCTGGAGGTGGAGCAATTATCCCTTATTCTTCTGGTAAGGATCCTATAACTCTCACTACACTTATGGGTGGACTTACTGGCACATCAGCTGTAGTTGGTTTTGGTAGTAGCAGTCCTCTTGCTATTCTGCCCTCTGATGGCATGGATCTTTCTAATGAGGCCAACTATGCCTTCATCGTTCCACGTACGGGGACGATTACATCATTGTCAGCTTTTTTCAGCTCAACGACGGCCATGAACCTACTTGGTACAGTTAATGTGACCGCACAGCTGTATCAATCGACTGGACCGGATAACATATTTACTGCTATTGCAGGGACTAAAGTCGAATTAGTAGGTGGCTATACTGGTGTTGTAAATGTCGGAGATGCCGTAACAGGAACAGTGGACTTGGATGTTCCTGTTACGGCTGGAACAAGGCTTCTGTTGGTGTTCTCGGCAGAAACTACTGACCTTTTGCTGGCGAATGTTCTAACCGGTCATGTTAGTGCTGGTGTATCGATAGACTAGCTTTAAACAAAAAGAGATGAGCCACATTAGCTCATCTCTTTTCTCTATCCTCACATTAACATCTGTCCTAATGCTCTTTATAATCAATCTCCGAAAACTGCGAGACTTCCTTCTCCCAGCGCTCACTTACAAAAGCAACGTGAAGCGGATGTTCGTTATAGGCTGTGTAAGCCTGCTCGTCCTCGAACAGCATGCTGAAGCCAAATCGATAGTCATTTTTCGGACTTACTTGATTGAACACTTTGAACTGTTGAACAGTCGGGATAGAACTTAATATCGCTCGTCCATCCTCCAAAAACGCTTGCTCCTCACTTGATCCAGCTTCATGTTTAAGTGTAAAAATTACAGAATGAATAATTCGATGATCTGCCATTAGAATACGCTCCTTTGTAGTTACTTCGTTTAACAATAAGTGTACTACATATTCCAACGTTGTAAACCAATATACAAAAAATCCGCCATGTCATCGACATAACGGATTTCTCCAAAATTATTTTATTATATTCCTTGTTCCTTCTCCCATTTCGCTACTTCTTCACGCACAATCGGTGCAACTTCCTTGCCAAACAGCTCAATACCGTGCATCACTTGATCATGTGGCATCGTACCTAGTGGCATATGCAGCATAAAGCGTGTAATCCCTACATGCTTACGTAGGTTAATAATTTTCTGTGCAACATATTGTGAATCGCCGACATATAGCGCCCCTTCAATACTGCGTGCATGATCAAATGCTTGCTTCGTATAAGGACTCCATCCTCTTTCTCGACCAAGGATGTTCATCACTGCTTGTGCAGGCGGGAAGAATTGCTCCACGGCAAGTTCCGTTGTATCGGCAATAAAGCCATGGGAATGTGAAGCGACCGGTAGTTTACTAATATCATGACCTGCTCTTGTAGCCGCCTGTTTGTATAATTCAACTAGCGGTGCGAAGTTATACGGGCTACCGCCGATAATAGCTAGCACAAGGGGGATACCCAGATAACCAGCTCTAATGACTGATTGTTGATTGCCACCACTACCGATCCATACGGGCAGTGGATCTTGAACAGGTCGTGGGTAGATTCCTTTAGCATGGATAGACGAACGATGCTTCCCCTTCCAATTGATTTCTTCCGACTTCGTAAGATGAAGTAACAAGTCTAATTTTTCATCAAACAGTTCGTCATAATCCTCCAAGTCATAGCCGAATAACGGGAATGATTCAATAAACGAACCTCTGCCTGCCATAATTTCAGCACGACCATTAGAAATCGCATCAACAGTAGCAAATTGTTGATATACGCGAACAGGATCATCCGAAGAAAGTACGGTCACCGCACTTGTCAGTCGAATATTTTTCGTTCTTGCCGCTCCCGCAGCAAGGATTGTGGCAGGCGAAGATGCCGCATAATCCGCGCGATGGTGTTCTCCTACCCCATATACATCCAATCCAACCTGATCAGCCAATACGATTTCTTCCACAACTTGACGAATTCGCTGGGCATGACTAATAAGCTCCCCAGTCTGCGGATCGGGATTACATTCAACAAACGTCGATATACCTAATTCCATCTCAATTTCCCTCCTAAACTTTCTAGCTCGCTTACGTTATATTGCCCACTTCGTGGAAATTTGCATATACTTACTTATATTGTGCCTAAAACACCTTAAATTTGCAAGTAACTTTAGTTTTTAATGTGTATATACATTAAAAAGCTATGAAGTCTCTTCGCTTAAGGTGTATCACCTATTCACATCGGCTACTTCATAGCTTCCATATTAGAATGAAATGATTATTTTGCTCTTGTAGTCCTATTGGCAACAATCGTGACCGAGAAAGCAATGAGTAAGGATACAATCATCGCAATGGCAAAACCTAATGGATTATCAGACAAGAATGGAGCCGCAAAGGATGGAACATACGCTGTACCACGAATAGCGAACAAACCAACTAGACCACCACCGATACCAGAAGCAATAATTGCGCCTGCAAAGACGATTTTATTAGAGAACATGAACGGATATGCCGCTTCAACGAATGTACCAAAGCCCATATTTATTAAGAAGCCTGGTGTTGCAACCGCCGCTTCACCTTTATCACGCGGACTAATAATATTTGCTAATGTAATACCAGCAGAAACCATCACTAGACCAACCATATCTACAGCTCCAAGGAAGCTGTTTCCTGTTGTTTCCATCTCAAGTAATACGATAGGTAAAATAGCTGCATGATATACACCTGCTAAAATTGCTGGCCAGATCAATAACCCTGCTAATATACCAGCTAATATCGGATTGAAGTCAATCGCTGCATTAATGAGAATTTTCACCCATTCACCAAGCTGAAGCGCAATTGGGGATACAAGGAAGTACATAAGTAGACCTGCAACAAGACCCGAGACACCGCCAGCAACAATATTGACCGTTGTCATCGGGAAGCGCCACTGAACGCATTTGGTAAACAACCATTGGACGAATATACCGGCAAGAATACCACCAATCATACCGCCGATAATGCCGCCTTCCGTCGATAGTATACCCGCGATTACACCTGCTACAATCGAAACCTCATCTAGCTCTGACACTTGCTTCGCCGCAATTACTGCAATTAGTATAGGCAATGCACCAATAATAACGTTAAACACATCACTCATAACTGCTAAAGCAGGAATTTTACTCAAAGCCAGTACAATTGCCATCGCGATAAATCCTGGTAGTGAGGCTTGCATAATTCCTTTAAAGTTAATTCGTTTCCATACACTTATAGAAGAGCCTTGACCATTATTACCTTGATGACCAAGCACAGGCATATATTTAATATTCCATTGTTTACTTAATGAAGTGACGAAGGAAACTGCTCTTGTCCGATTCGTTGTCCCGGTCGTACCAGATGTAGCGATCACATTAGCACCCTTCGTACTTATCATTGCCATCGAAGTTCCACCTGTACCTACAATCGGCAATTTGAACTTAGCCGCTGCTGTTATTGCCGCATTATTCGTTCCCTCAGGATCACCGCTCATTATGATGATGCCATCTACTTCTTTGTTACTTATAAGCGCTGCAATCGCTTCGTCAGCTGATTTTGCTTGATCATTAATAGTAGATAAATTATTTTGTTGGCCTTTCACGAATGTTTGCTCCGCGATGTTCCAGCTATATAGTGATGCTAATGTTTTGCCCTTCGCTACATCCATTGACTCCTGCGCAGCGATAAATTGAACTGCTGCAACTTCAATGCCAGCGCTTTGACATTGCACGAGAATTTCACCCAACAGCTTCTCTGGGTCACGACCACCCAAATTGAACAAATTACCGCCACTACTACCTAATATCGCAACCTTCATCAAGTACACTCCCTAATTGTTAGCTAACATACATCACTTTAGTATAGTAATGTATTAACTTATTATAAGAATGAATCGTGATGAGATCAACATATAATTAATAATTATTCATTTTCCTTAGTTTATTTATTGTAAATATTAATAATAAACATATTAATCACAAGTTAATATCATTATTTTTGTCTAGTAAATACGCATGCCGTTGAATTTCATCGATAAAATGTGACAACGTATTCGTAATATAAGAATCTTTCCGCCACACAAAGATCGTCGTAATATCGCAATAAGGCTCAGGCAATTGATGTTCTTCCACAACCTCACTAGCGACAAGGTCAATCACACTTGATTGTGGAATAATCGTCACTCCGATTCCTGCTGAAACACTGCCAATAATTGTCCCGAACGTACCAAACTCCATAACTTTACGCGGAATAATGCCTTCGACCTTCATCCAGCTTTCTAATCGTCCACGATAGCCACAGCCTTTATGATAAAGTAGAAATGGAGTCGTTGTCAGTTGATCCATCGTAAAGCTGTCGCGTTTAGATACTAAGACAAGCTTTTCTTGAATAACAGCAAGCTGCTCAACATTGGGATGACGAATCGGACCTGTTACAAAAGCTCCATCTAACTTCATATCAATGACATCTTGAACAAGTTGATCTGTAACTCCGGCAACTAGAGATAATTCTACATTAGGATATTGGTCGTTGAATGAAGATAAAATATGTGGAAGCGCAATAACAGTCTCAACAATTCCAATCTTCAGCATTCCCGATGCCCCAGCTTGATCTAGAAAGCTCAGCTTCATTTCTTCGACTTTTCCTGTAATCTCTTTCGCATATTCCAACAGCCGTTTACCTTCTGAGTTAATAAGCATCCCACGCTTATGTCGATTGAACAATGGCGTGTGCAATTCCTTCTCTAACACTTTAATTCGAGCCGTTACATTGGATTGTACATAGTTTAATTGCTCCGCAGCTTTACTTACACTTCCACATTCAGCTACCTTTTGAAATATAATTAGATCATTAAGTTCCATATTGACCCCCTCTTTCGCAACCATGCCAGAGTATTAACTATTAGTAATATCATTATAAATGATGGATCTGTTTACTTTCAATCATTTTACATAGTGAATAGAACATTATATAGTAACATTATAGAGAAATATTGGAATGGAGAGTTACCAGATGATTAGAAAGAATGTAGTGTTCGGCGCATTACTATGTCTTATCGCAAGCGTTTCATGGGGAGCAATGTTTCCAGTTGCACATTTGGCTTTACAGCATATTGATCCGTTCTACTTTTCATTTATTAGATATTTCATTGTTAGTATATTATTAACGGTCATATTGCTTGCAAAAGAAGGGCGAAAGGCGTTCAAGCTAGAGGGACGTGGACTTGCTTTAGCCTTTTTCGGAACGATGGCATTTGTCGTCTACAATATGTGCATTTTTCTTGGGCAACAGATGATGGGTGAAGCAGGAACAGTTATTGCTTCGATTATGGAAGTGCTGATGCCAATTATTACAATCTTGTTAGTATGGCTAGGAACACGCAAAAAACCAACCGCAACTACGACTCGTAATATTGTTATCGCCTTTGTTGGGGCCATGCTTGTCATTACGAAAGGTGACATTTCTTTCTTCTTCATGAATAGTAATCAGCTATTTCCGTTATTATTAATTTTTATTGCGGTTACTGGTTGGGTCGTCTATTCGTTGGGCGGTTCTCGCTTTAAAGGTTGGTCAATTCTGCGCTACTCTACATTAACATGCTTGCTTGGTAATGGTGCAGCATTGCTTGTAGTCGCATCAGGAACTGCGACAGGAATGCTAGAAATACCTACGCTTGAAACATTATCGACGATCAAATACGAAATGGCCTTTATGGTGATATTACCTGGAATTATTGCTTTATTAAGCTGGAACAAAGGGCTACAGCTGCTTTCTTCCACTCATGGCGTACTATTTATTAATTTCGTGCCCATTACGACGTTTATTATTATAGCTATTCAAGGCTACACGATTAGTACATTTGAAATTGTCGGTACTATACTTATTATTGCAGCACTAGTTCACAATACATT
>DXHF01000176.1 GCA_019113605.1 Candidatus Paenibacillus intestinavium | reverse complement strand
TGCCAATTTCTTTTCTAATGTGCGAAAGAATTTAGGATTTTCATATACGGTTTTATCGGACAGGGTTGCAAAATGGGTTAAGCCAACATCGATACCGATCGAAGAATGCGTTGGAGGTAGCTTTAAACCTTCCGTTTCCACAAGAATGGAGATATAATACTTGCCACTCGGCTTGCGTCTAATCGTCGCATTTAAAATACGCCCCACGACTTCACGACTTTTCGCGAATTTTACAAACCCGAGTTTCGGCAATTTGATGGTATCTCCTACAACAGCAATATTACCGTTTGTGTACTTTGTAGTGTAAGATTGAACCGTATTTCTTTTTGATTTAAAACGAGGTGGATTATTTTGCTTCTTGAAGAAACGATCACAGGAGTCTGCAAGGTGGCGAACAGAGGATTGAAGGGCGATGCTATCGACTTCTTTTAACCAAGACCATTCTTTTTTCAGAAGAGGAAGACGAGCAGAACAACTAGAATAGGATAATCCTCTCCCACTTTCTTGGTAGGCATGATTCCATTTATCCAAAAAATGATTAAAAATAAAACGGCTACAGCCGATGGTTTTCATAATAAGGATTTGTTGGTCTTTGTTTGGATAGATACGAAATTGATAGGCTTTATTGATCATCACTGACGTTCACCTCACTTCATAAGATCCTTGTTTTAATTATAGAACATATGATCCCCTGAAGATAGTCTTTTGGGCTATCGCCTAACCAACATTCATCACCCACTTATCATGGGGCTATGCCCCCATATGATTGAAGTGGATGTCTTATTTTGGAGAATCGATAAATAGAATCTTTCAGACAACTTTATTGCATAATGGCATGTTTTATAGTATCTCAGAATAAATAGTGATAGAACGTTCTAATTTTATATAAGCTGGAAAACGGAAGGAGTATTTGTGTGAGGCATAAGCAGAACTCAAATTGGTCGTTTCTATTGATGCGCGGACCTGATCAGTCTGTGAAGCAATTCAACGTGACAAAGCGATCTCTTATTGCTACACCAGTCGCTCTCATAGCTGTAGTAACTAGCTGTGTCATCGGTCTACAACTGCAAGCAGCTTCCGAGCTAAGACGGATCGAGAGCCAGCAAGCCTTGCTACAGCAGCAATATGATTCGATGCTTTCCGAGCATAGCTTGGAAATAAATAATAAGGAAAATTACATTCATACATTGCAATCCGAGCTAGTTAATTTACAACAGAATCAAGCCGCTATTGATGCAAAGCTTATAGATTTACAGAAGCTTGAGGTTCAGCTCCAGCAATTTATCCAGACGTATGGAGAGGAAGTACCTTTGAGCTTGAATAGAAGCATTGTGGAGAATGAGGATGAGAACGATATGCACATACTAGAACAATCTACTTATCGCATAGCTACAATGGCATATCAAGCTAATACTCCATTGCAAGAAATGAGTGAGTATATCGAAGCGATGGGAGTTTCAATGCAGCAAACGCTACGTCAAGCGAGTAAGATTCGCGAAGCAGTAGATGCATATCCTAATCTTTGGCCTACAATATCTACTCAACTGACTTCAGGCTTTGGTTATCGAAGTGACCCTTTTTCCGGCCAATCACGTTTTCATGCTGGTATTGATATTGCTGGCAAAAAAGGCGATACCATTTTCAGTGCTGCAGATGGTGAAATTATCGAGTCGGGATTCGACGATCAATATGGCAACTATATTGTCATTTCACATTTACATGATTTGGAAACGATATATATGCATCTTGATGCCATTGAGGCTAGTATCGGTGATATTGTCGTTAGGGGAGAGAAAATTGGCTTAATGGGCAATACTGGGAAAAGTACAGGCACGCATTTACATTTTCAAATCGTCCAAAAAAACGTAGCCGTCTCACCGTTACCCTTTCTGAATAATCAAAAACATATTTAGCTTATCATTCCGTAACAGCTTTTCATTACAAAATAGCCGTTTTGAGAAGCCATCCGAAACTTTTAAGGAGGAAAGCAATGTTAAAGGGAGCGAAACGTCTTATAGCAACTGATACGTTAATTGGGCAAGGAACTGTTTTTGAAGGTTCCATTCAGACAGAGGCAAATCTGCGAATTGAAGGTGAATTTCACGGAGAAATTACATCTCAATGCGAGATCATTATCGGAGAGTATGGCGTAGCAAAGGCAGAAATTAAATGCTTGAACTTAACAATTGCAGGTCAATTACATGGTGATATTACCGTTACGGGTCGACTCATTATTACGCCATCTGGACAGCTAAATGGCAATGCAATCGTACAATCCATTATCGTTCAAGAAGGTGCTACCTTTAATGGTCAATGCAAGATGATTAATGCTTCAAGTAAAGCAAGTAATGCAGAAGTCGAACCGATTAATAAAAATCTTGACAACAAAGCAGAAAACCGTAAAGCAAAGCAGGCAGGCTAGCCACTAAAAGAGCTTATGCAGCTAATTGTAATCAATTACTAATGCTCATAATTCGCCCAGCATCGCATCGTTTTCAAATTATGCTTTTGCACTTTCTCAAAAATAGGATCGTCACTCAAGCCATTGTAACAATGACTGAGCGACGATCCTCTTCTTTATTTTTTACATATTTATCAAAATTCAAGTAACTGCTACAATTCTCCACATCCGTTACCGAATAAGACCAGTTGTTAATTCAAAGCTAGAAGTAATTCTTTTTTACTTGATTCAAATGCAACAAGTAATGCATCCTCACCAGTATGACCTGCTTGCTGAGCGAGTTTAATATGTTGTAGCATTTTTTTGTAATCTTTCGGAATGACTTTCACAAAGTTTTTCAACTCTGCATTGAACTCACCTAGAATACGAGAAGCTACTTCACTCTCTGTATAGATCACATGTTTTTGTAACATGGAGCGAAGCTCTTCAACATCTTCATACTCTTCGATATGCTCAAGCAGAATCATCTCTAGATTGCTTCGACTTAAGAGTAGTTGATCTGGATCGTATACGTAAGCGACGCCACCAGACATACCAGCACCGAAGTTTCGTCCTGTTTCACCAAGCACAACGACGCGTCCACCGGTCATATATTCACACCCATGGTCACCAACACCTTCAACGACAACATTAGCACCAGAGTTCCTAACTGCGAATCGTTCGCCAGCTATACCGCGGATATATGCTTCTCCACCTGTTGCACCATATAGCACTGTATTACCAGTGATCACATTGTCCTCAGCAACAAATGTAGAATATCTCGAAGGAGCGACTATAATTTTACCACCTGATAGTCCTTTACCGAAGTAATCATTCGTATCGCCCTCAACAGTAAGTGTAATTCCTTTCGGAACAAATGCGCCGAATGATTGACCAGCTGTACCGACAAATTGATACCAGATTGTATCTTCAGGAAGTCCTTGCGCACCATAACGACTTGTAACCTCATAACCAAGCGTTGTACCAACAACACGATCTGTATTCAAGATTGGGAATGTTCCGCGAACTTGTTCACCATGCTCTAGTGCTGCTGTTGCGTTCGGGATAAGTTCTCTAGCATCAAGTGAAAGCTCAAGTCCATGCTTTTGTTGCTTAGAATTGTAACGAGTAGAACCTTCAGCAGGCTCTTGCTCATGTAGAATCGCAGATAGATCAAGACCTTTTGTTTTCAGATGATCAGCAAGTACTTTTGTTTGTAGACGGTCTACACGACCAATCATATCTTGAACGCTGCGGAAGCCAAGCCCAGCCATAATTTCACGTAATTCCTCAGCAATAAAACGAAGGTAGTTGACGATATGAGACGGATCGCCAGTGAACTTTTTACGAAGCTCAGGGTTTTGTGTAGCTACACCGACTGGACATGTATCTAAATGACATACACGCATCATGACGCAACCTAGAACGACCAGTGGAGCTGTCGAGAAACCAAATTCCTCAGCGCCAAGTAGTGCAGCAATTGCAACATCCCGACCATTCATCATTTTACCATCGGACTCAAGTACGATACGATCACGCAAATTATTCAGCATCAATGTTTGATGCGTTTCAGCAAGACCAAGCTCCCAAGGGAGACCCGCATGACGAATAGATCCGATAGGAGAAGCACCTGTACCACCATCATAACCACTAATCATAATGAGATCTGCGCGACCTTTTGCAACACCTGCAGCAATCGTTCCTACACCAGCGCCAGATACTAGCTTCACACTAATTCGAGCACGAGGGTTAGCATTTTTCAAATCATGAATTAATTCAGCCAAATCCTCGATCGAATAAATATCATGATGTGGTGGAGGTGAGATTAGACCTACCCCTGGAGTAGAACCACGAACTTCAGCTACCCAAGGATATACTTTCTGACCTGGAAGTTGACCACCTTCACCTGGTTTAGCACCTTGTGCCATTTTGATCTGAATTTCATCTGCATTAACAAGATAATGACTTGTTACACCGAATCGACCAGAAGCTACTTGCTTGATTGCACTGCGACGTAGATCGCCATTCTCATCAGCAATAAAACGTGATGGATGCTCTCCGCCTTCACCTGTATTAGACTTACCACCAAGACGGTTCATTGCAATTGCTAAACTTTCATGAGCTTCTTGGCTAATCGAACCGTAAGACATCGCACCTGTTTTGAAGCGTTTCACGATAGAGTCTACAGATTCAACTTCTTCAAGCGGAATAGATTGACCTCCTGCTTTGAACTCGATTAGTGAACGTAGCATAAGATGCTTTTTATTTTCACCTTGAACAAGGGAAGAGAATTTTTTATATAATTTATAGTCATTGTTACGAGCTGATGTTTGGAGCGTATGAATTGTTTGTGGAGTAAGTAGATGATCTTCACCATCACGTCTCCATTGATATTGACCACCTGAGTCCAATTCACTCTCAGCACCTTCTTGTACGGCGAATCCACGATCATGTGAATTTTGCGCATCTTTAGCAATCTGTTCCAGATCAACACCGCCAATTCTAGATGGTGTCCAAGTGAAATATTTCTCGATCAAACTTTCTTGTAACCCAACTGCTTCGAAGATTTGTGCACCACGATAAGACTGAATAGTAGAGATACCCATTTTAGATAACACTTTAACTACGCCTTTTGTCGCTGCTTTGATGTAGTTCTTCACAGCTTTTTCATAAGTTACGCCGCGCATTGTTCCTCGGGCAACCATATCCTCGAATGTTTCATATACAAGATAAGGGTTAATAACGTTAACACCGTATCCTAGCAATAATGCAAAGTGATGAACTTCTCTTGGTTCACCAGATTCAAGTAGAATCGACACTTTGGTACGAGTACCCCTGCGAATAAGGTGATGATGAAGGGAAGCTACAGCAAGCAATGCAGGAATTGCCGCATTTTCTTGATTGACACCACGATCGGATAGAATGATTAAGTTGTGACCTTTCTCAATAACTCGATCTGCTGCTGCAAACATTTCCTCTAAAGCAAACTCAATTCCAGTAGCACCACTTCCAGTTGGGAAAAACATCGGGATCGTTATTGCTTTGAATCCTTCGCGACGAATATGACGAAGCTTTGCAAATTGTTCATTCGACAAAAATGGTGTATCCAACTTCACATGACGGCAGCTTTCTGGTTCTGGATTCAATAGATTACGTTCTGGACCAATTGTCGTAATTGTCGAAGTAACAAGCTCCTCACGAATCGCATCGATTGGCGGGTTAGTTACTTGTGCAAACAATTGCTTGAAGTAGTTATATAACATCTGTGGACGCTCTGACAACACTGCTAGTGGTGCATCATACCCCATTGAACTCAAAGGTTCTTGACCTCCAAGTGCCATAGGCTCTATCACTTTACGAATTTCTTCGTAAGTGAAACCAAAAGCTTGTTGACGTTGCTGCAAGCTTTCTTTACGAACTTCAGGTAATGTAGGCGCATCTGGCAGATCAGTCAATGTAACAAGATGCTCATCTAGCCATTGTTGATAAGGTTGGTCAGCCGCAATCATCGCTTTAATCTCTTCATCTGGTACGATACAACCTTTCGCTGTATCCACAAGAAGCATACGACCAGGACGTAAACGATCTTTATATACGATATCTTCTGGGGCAACAGGTACTGCTCCTGCCTCAGAGCCTAAAATGATATGATCATCTTTCGTTACATAGTAACGAGCTGGACGTAGTCCATTACGGTCAAGCATAGCACCGATCTGTACACCATCGGTAAAGCCCATTGCTGCTGGACCATCCCAAGGCTCCATCAGCGTACTATGATACTCATAGAATGCTTTACGATCTTGATCCATATTGTCATGATTAGACCAAGGTTCTGGAACCATCATCATAGCTACATGCGGAAGAGAACGTCCTGCAAGCGATAAAAATTCGAACGTATTATCAAACATTGCAGTATCAGAACCATCAGGAGCAATAATTGGTTTGATTTTTTCCAGATCATCACCGAACAGTTCACTTGCAAACAATGTTTGACGAGCATGCATCCAGTTCACATTACCTCGTAATGTATTAATTTCACCATTATGAATCATATAGTGGAAAGGATGGGCTCTTTCCCAACTTGGGAATGTATTTGTACTAAAACGAGAGTGAACAAGTGCCATAGCAGATTGTACTGATTCATTGTTTAATTCAATATAAAAAGAGCCAACTTGCTCCGTTGTAAGCATACCTTTGTATACAATTTTGCGGGAAGACATACTAGAGAAGTAGAACATCTCTCCACCTGCTTGCTCTCCGTAGCGAATAGCAAGCTCAGCACGTTTACGAATGACGTACAATTTTCGTTCAAATGAAAGAGTATCCGCAAGAGCAGCATTACGTCTAATAAATACTTGAGCCACATATGGCTTTACAGACAATGCAGATTTCCCAAGCTTCTCATCGTTTGTAGGAACTTCACGGAAGCCGATCAATTGTTGACCTTCTTCAACTATAATAGAAGCTAATTTATTCTCGATACCAGAACGTTGCTCTGCATTTTGAGGCATAAACATCATACCAACTGCATAGTTTTCAGGTTCAGGTAGAATAATACCTTCCTTATTAAGTTCACTTGCGAAAAATGTATGTGGGATTTGAATTAATATCCCTGCGCCATCTCCTGTATTTGGTTCACTACCTTGACCACCGCGATGTTCCATATTTTCAAGTAATTGAAGCGCTTTACTAATGACATCATGAGACTTTACGCCTTTAATACTAGCGACAAAGCCCATTCCGCAAGCATCTTTTTCGAATTGCGGGTCATATAGTCCTTGTCTAGGAGGTAAACTAACTGTTTGGTTTTTCATCTTATATTTCCCCTCTATATTAAATATAAAGATTATTCATTAACGTCTTCTTCTTTGTGGAAAGTTATTATAAAATAGTAGAGAACGTAATATTCCCTACAACCTCCCATTTTTATTGTTCATCTTATCAAAAGTGTTAACACCGAATCTGAATGATATTATATTAGCACTATTTGAACAATAAATATAGAGGGGATATCACGTAAAACCTTGATATACAAGGGAATTAACGAGAGAGGATTTGTATTATATGTATACTAATTTACAATCAAAAAAATGGAGAGGAAGCGTGATTACCGCTTCATTAACCGCTCTATTACTATTATTTTCTGTCTTTTCACCTATTTTAGCCCACGCTGAGCAACCAATGATCAGTAACGGAAAAATGCAAACGAAAAAAAATATTTTTAATGTTGTCGTTTTAGGCGATTCTTTGGCCGCTGGTTATCAAAAAGGGTTCGATGCGACTTCTGTACCTTACGGATTCAGCGACATCGTCTATGAACAAGCGATGTTTCAAGGTAATCATGCATCCTATACGAATTATGGAGTACTAGGTTTACGTTCAAGTGGATTATTGAATTGGTTAACTGCTGCGGAAAAACAACAATTTATTACAGCAAATGGAGTACAACAAGGATTGAAAGACCCCAGAGTGGATACGCTAATCGGAGATACGAATGCACTATATGAATCCGTTTCTAGTGCTGATCTTATCGTACTCGCTATTGGTGGAAATGACTTTTTGAATATTCTTGCAGGGTTAGACCTAACGAAAAGCGTCTCTTCTATGGGTGCTGATGAAAAGAACGCATTATTAGCCCAACTGCAAACATCAACAGATGAATATAAAAAGAATTTAACTGCAATTTTGACTATTATTCAGAAACTTAATTCCGATGTTGTTATTGCAAGTCAAAATCAATATATACCGCTTCCGAAAGTAACATTTAACGGTGTAGAATCCTATGTTCAAGTTTCACCTGATTTAGTTGAACTGCTTGTTAGTGCACAAACCAACTTGAATAAAGAATTCGATTCTGTTGTTAAAGACTTTAAAAAATCAGGATTGAATATTGATTATATTGATGCAGCAGCAGTTATAGATAATAATGCTCTCGGACTAACTGATATTGCTTCATTAGATGTACATCCAAATGCTACAGGGTATCAAAAATTAGGGGAAGCCTATAGTACATTGCTGTGGGGGGAATTCAAAACTGCAGCGGCAAAAAAAGCAGGAGATTCATTATCTGTTGTCGTTAATGGCAAAGACGTAGTAAGTAATTATCCTACCAAAGTTATTAAGGGGTGTACTTATCTAGTATTACGTGACATTACGAATGCTGTTGGTGCTGATTTATCTTGGAGCAACAAAACAGAGACAGCAACCGTCAAATTAAACGATCGTACCGTAGAATTGAAAGTTGGTTCTAATAGTTATATCGTAAATGGTCAATCATATCCATTAGATGCACCCGTATTTTTAGAGACAATAGGTAAGGAAAGTAAAACCTACGTACCTATTGCCGCTTTATCTTCTGGACTAGATCTATTCGTCCAGTACTGGGCCAAACAAAAATTGGTGTTTGTTAATAATTAAATAAAGCTTCGTAGCATATTCGATGTCGGATATGCTACGAAGCTAGTCATCGTTATCAAGGACTGCTTTTTGAACTACCGCTTGAAATAAAGGTTTAAAAAGCGGGCTTTCAGAACCGAGAAGATGTGGCGCTACTTGAGAAAGGCGGAAGCGCAAGTGTACGTTATTGGTACACGCGAACCGTACTTTCCAAGTTCGCCTCATATTCGATGCCGATTACGCTGCGTTAGCATACACATCGTTATCAAAGCCCGCTTTTTGAACTACCTTACCGATTGTAGTCTTGTAGTAGCTCTTTAAGGATGACTAGGCTCTTCCCAGTCCACTGATTAAGCTTGTATAATTGATTCAACTGCTGATTGGTTGCTATTAGCAACGATTCTTTATACTCTGGAATTGCTCCAGTGTACAATTGAATATCTCTTGGCAGTACTGTAGTCTTTTCAGTATAACTAAGCGCTCTACGTTCATGAAACATAGCTACATCAGGCTCATTAGGATTATGTAAATCTCCTTGGTCAGGATGCTTAACGACCGCCAGTATTTTCACAACAAGACGTGGAGCATAAATCTCATATACTTCACCGATATAAATACCTGATCTTACCTTTGCTTGTACAAGTTGACCAATTTCATATGTTGATTGCTGTTCCATTGTGGACCTCCCAAAACTTTTCATTAGAATCTTGATACACTTCATAGCAAATGAAAAGTTACATCGGAAGCATAAACTTAACTTTTCATATAATTCTTCACATCATCATAGCAAATGAAAAGTTACATCGAAAGCATATTCTTCGACTTTTCATTAGATTCATCATAGCATCATTACAAATGAAAAGTAGCTTTGGAAGCATATTTTTCAACTTCTCATTTAAAATTACTGTAAATGATGAACATATGAATGGCAATCAGAATAAACTGGACTTGTATAACATGGCATAGGCAAGTAATATGATACATATAAAGAAGGTGAAATTTATGAGTAAGAAAAGAGTATTGCTGCTTTCCGAAGGATTTGGTTCTGGCCATACCCAAGCAGCTCATGCTCTTAGTGAGGGTCTCAAACAGCTTAATCCCGATCTTTCAACGAAAGTATTTGAATTAGGTAGTTTTCTCAACCCTATTGTAGCCCCACTAATTATTAGTGCCTACCGTAAAACAGTTAGTTCGCAGCCTAAAGTTGTCGGAATGATGTATCGAAGCAACTATCGTAAACCAGCAAACGGAATTACTAAGCTAGCACTTCATCGCTTATTTTATACTCAAGCACTAAGATTAGTAACCCAGCTAAAACCAGATATTATTATATGTACACATCCTTTACCTAATATGATTATCGCTCGACTAAGAAAACATCGTATAAACATTCCATTAATTACAGTGATTACTGACTATGATGCACATGGCTCTTGGGTGAATCAAGAGGTTAACCAATACCTAGTCTCTTCTACTATTGTAAAAGAACGACTACTCGCTAAAGGTGTACAAGAAAATCATATATCTGTAACGGGTATTCCTATTCATCCAAAATTTTGGAAAGTTAATGACCGTGATCAAGTGCGTGCTCGTTTTCAACTCCGTAACTTACCTACAATATTAATTATGGGTGGTGGTTGGGGTTTACTTAACGAGGATAACGCGTTATCTTATATGACTAAATGGAGAGAAACGACGCAACTGATTATCTGTATTGGCTCCAATGACGATATGCGAAAAAAATTGTTGGATGACCCATTATTCCAGCATCACAACATACATATTATTGGTTTTACTCCTTACATTAATGAGTTAATGGATATTAGTGATTTGTTAGTTACGAAGCCTGGTGGCATGACTTGCACTGAAGGATTTAACAAAGCTTTACCTATGCTTTTCTACGAGCCTATACCTGGTCAAGAAGAAGAAAATTGTGATTATTTTATTAATATGGGCTTTGGAGAAATGCTAATCTCTAATGATACCGTTGATCG
The DNA here is from genome assembly GCA_019113605.1 of Candidatus Paenibacillus intestinavium. Taxonomy (GTDB): domain Bacteria; phylum Bacillota; class Bacilli; order Paenibacillales; family Paenibacillaceae; genus Pristimantibacillus; species Pristimantibacillus intestinavium. Next base: position 1,586 of record DXHF01000176.1, on the reverse strand, counting down.
TTGGTTCAACTTAATCCATAATGAAGAGGGTCTAGTTCAATATCGACAAAAGCTAAAAGATAAGCGAGATGAAACTTATAGTCCTCTAGATTGTCCTAAGGCTGTACTGCAATTGTTGTAGTACAGTTTTTTTATTTTTGAAACCATTAACTGTGTAAATCGTATTATTCATTAGTCGTATTTTAAAATAGAAGGAGCACGCTTAGATGGATGCATTTCTTGAATTTTTGGAAAGTTTCGGCCCTTGGGGATTAGCGATACATTCCTTCCTAGACGCCGTAATTTTTCCTATCCCCGCATTTTTCACCCAAGTATCTTTAAGTATGGCTCATCCACAATCAGCACTATGGCTTGCCACAATAGGTTTTATTGCCTGTTTGCTAGGTACTCCTGTAGGCTACTATATCGGTAAATTTTTCGGTGCCGCGATTTTACAACGCCTCTTAAAACCTGAGTGGATTGAAAAAGCTACTCATTATTTCAATACAAAAGGTTCTAGCGCAATATTGATCGGTGCCTTTACTCCTATTCCATTTAAAGTATTTACGATATTATCTGGTGTCATGAAGTATCCATTATGGCAATTAATGGCTTATGCAATAGTTGGTAGAGCTGTTAAGTTCTATGTTGTAGGTACTTTATTCTATATGTTTGGTAAAGCTGCAGAATCAATGGTTTCTAACGTATCCTTATATATTTTCATTATAGCCGTACCGATCATTGTTATCTTCATTATTGTTCGCAAACAGCTGCAGAAGAAAAAAGAACTTAAAGCATTAGCATTACAAGAAAGCAGCAATCAATCTGTTGATCTATAATGTTCTATATTTCGAGAAAAAAAGCAGCATCTACTATGAGGTTCACCCTCATCGATAGATGCTGCTTTTCATTCTTTAGTTACTATTTCAAAGCACTACCGCCATATAAGAAACGGTATTCCCAACTATTCCCTGTCACTTTACTTGTTGTTACGCCGCCTCCAGCATTAGAGTACGTATGAAGGACTTTACCATCACCCAAGTAAATTCCAACATGAGTAATTCTTTGAGTGGATTTATTTATACCAGCATAACTGGATTTGCTAGAGCCTTTAGATGACATGAAGAACATTAAGTCTCCACGTTTCAAATCATTAATATCAGTTACTGCATTACCAAGGTTTTTCACATATGTCCCTTGCTGTCTAGAGTCAGCAGGTAATTTGATACCTAATGCATCAATAAAGGCTTGTCTAACAAAGTCTGAACAATCGAAAGTTGTCGTCGTATTACGATTAGATCCATATTCATATGGAGTTCCTAAATATTTCATACCTGCAGCAATAACTTTTTCTACTGAAGAGCTATTAGAGGTATTAGAACCGCTATTTGAGCCAGTATTAGATTCAGTACCACTATTATTAGAACCTGAATTGTTGGATGAACCGCCTACAGCTTGAGTATATTTGCTGTCATTAGAAATATATCCTTTTTGACCGTTCTTATCTTGAACTTGTAACCATCCGTTAGATGCAGTCCCAATAACAGTAACTGTTTCACCTTTTGATAACATTCTTATTACTGAGCTACTAGAGTTAGAGCTTGTTC